>NZ_JBICMV010000022.1:0-329 GCF_043106745.1 Vibrio sp. CJQ_6
GGACGGGTGAGTAATGCCTGGGAAATTGCCCTGATGTGGGGGATAACCATTGGAAACGATGGCTAATACCGCATGATAGCTTCGGCTCAAAGAGGGGGACCTTCGGGCCTCTCGCGTCAGGATATGCCCAGGTGGGATTAGCTAGTTGGTGAGGTAAGGGCTCACCAAGGCGACGATCCCTAGCTGGTCTGAGAGGATGATCAGCCACACTGGAACTGAGACACGGTCCAGACTCCTACGGGAGGCAGCAGTGGGGAATATTGCACAATGGGCGCAAGCCTGATGCAGCCATGCCGCGTGTATGAAGAAGGCCTTCGGGTTGTAAAGTA
>NZ_JBICMV010000023.1:0-5981 GCF_043106745.1 Vibrio sp. CJQ_6
GGGTTGTCCCTCTAGGTACGGATATAGGTGGCTTTAAATAATGACCACGCAACCAAAAATTACCGGTAGTAAAGTATATATCAAAAGGAAAAGTTTGCTTAGAGCTGGTGCTGATAGGCAGATTCGAACTGCCGACCTCATCCTTACCAAGGATGCGCTCTACCGCCTGAGCTATATCAGCACTCTTAAATGAGTGGAGCGGGCAGCGGGAATCGAACCCGCATCATCAGCTTGGAAGGCTGAGGTAATAGCCATTATACGATGCCCGCAACACGTAACTCTGAGAGCTATTTCCTTAAGAATATGGTGGAGGGGGACGGATTCGAACCATCGAAGGCGGAGCCGGCAGATTTACAGTCTGCTCCCTTTGGCCACTCGGGAACCCCTCCAAATTTTTTACCCATTTTACGACTTGGAGTCTTACTCCGAAGGAAAATGGTGCCGACTACCGGAATCGAACTGGTGACCTACTGATTACAAGTCAGTTGCTCTACCTACTGAGCTAAGTCGGCATAAGTGGAGCGCATTCTATTGAATGATTTCTTACCTTGCAACCCTTAAAACCAAAAAAAATCCAAATTTGGCACGTTTTTGTTTATTCGATGATTTTTCACTCAAATTTCGATTCAATCGCTAATTCTGTCATCTTTCTCATTTGAATTATCAGCGCCATATTGTATGTTCCCCTCTCTTATTCTAATTATACGATTGAGCATTTTATGAGCCCGTACTTGTCTTTTGCTCGTCATCAGTGGGCAGAGTTACGTAATTCTGTGCCTATGACGTTGTCGGAAACGGACCTTCAAGAGCTGCAAGGCATCAATGAAAACCTAACCATCAAAGAAGCGGTGGAGATCTATCTGCCCCTTGCTCGGTTACTGAACTTGTATGTTGCTGCAAGGCAAAGCCGTAACTCAGTGCTGAATCAATTTTTGGGGAACACCGAGAAAGCGCCACCGTTTGTGATTGGCATCGCTGGTAGTGTTGCCGTCGGGAAAAGCACCACCGCTCGTCTACTCAAAGCACTGTTGTCACGCTGGGAAAATCACCCGAAAGTCGAGCTGGTCACCACCGATGGATTTCTGCATCCCAACCGCGTGCTCAATGAACGTGACATCATGCATAAGAAAGGGTTTCCAGAATCCTACGACATGCGTCGTTTGGTGCAGTTTGTCTCGGACGTGAAAGCAGGCGAACCCCATGTGGAAGCCCCAATCTACTCGCATCTAACTTACGACATTACGCCGGAGATGAAGGTCGTTGATCGTCCAGACGTGTTGATTATCGAAGGGTTGAATGTCTTGCAAAGTGGCATGGATTATCCGCACGATCCGCATCGTGTTTTTATCTCTGACTTCCTCGATTTCTCGATTTATGTCGATGCAGACAGCTCCATGATTGAAAAATGGTATGTCGAACGCTTTATGAAATTCCGCCAAGGTGCGTTTATGAAACCGGGTTCTTACTTCAGCCACTACACCCAGCTCACGGAAGAAGAAGCGATAGCCAAAGCCAAAGACATTTGGCACACCATCAATGGAAAAAATCTGCAGCAAAACATTTTACCGACCAAAGAGCGCGCCCAACTGATTCTGCGCAAGAGCCACAATCATACGGTCGAAGAAGTACTGCTCCGGAAGTAACCGTTGAGCAACAAAAAAGAGGCAATTCGCCTCTTTTTTGTTGGGGTTCACTTATTCACCTTTGCGAAGCGAAATTTCGCCGCCGATAAAGCTCTTAATGCCGTCGTCCATTTCGAGCAACACGCCACCATGCGCATCGATTCCACGCTCAATACCGGTGATCTCGTTGTCCCCCATGATCAAGCGAACTTTTCGGTCAATAAAGTTATCCAACCGATTCCAACGCCCAACGAAGTCTTGCATGCCATACAGCTCATAATCACGCAGCGCCTGATCCAGCGCTTGGATGAAGGCGACCGCCAGCTGATTGCGATCCACATGATCTTGACCGATCACTTGTGACAAGCTTGACCACGGTTGATCAATATTCGACTCACGATCCTGCATAATGAGGTTCATCCCCATACCAATCACCAAGTGTGCCGCGGCACCGGCTTGACCCGATAACTCCACCAGAATCCCAGCCAGTTTGCGGTCTTGATAATACAAGTCGTTTGGCCATTTCAATTTTACGCCTTCCAGCCCCATGTTTTCCAAGGCTTCCACAATCGCGACACCCACGACCAAACTCAGTCCCATTGCCGCAGCGATACCAGCGTCTAGTCGCCAATACATGGAAAAATAGAGGTTCGCGCCGAAAGGTGACACCCAATGACGACCACGACGTCCTCGTCCATTGGCTTGGTACTCCGCCAAACACACGGTGCCAGATGTCAACGTATCGACATTATCCAACAGATACTGGTTAGTTGAGCCAATAATCGGATGCAGCTCAACCGGGTTACTCACCTGGGCTTGAATCAGCGCTTCATCCAACATATGTAGCGGCTGAGCCAGCTGGTAACCTTTCCCTTGAACGCGAAAGACATCCACACCCCATTCCTGAATTCCTTGAATGTGTTTGCTGATCGCGGCACGGGTCATGCCTAACTGGGCACCAAGTGATTCACCAGAATGAAAAGCACCATCCGACAGGGTCTTCAATAATGTCAGTTTTACGCTATGCTCTTTCACTCTGCATTCTCCATTAAATGGGTTAAATATGTTTCTTGGGTCGCGCCCATAAAACGCACTTCATGTTCGAGACAAATCCCGTATTGTGCTTCAACGCGACGGCGTACCAACGCAGCCAGTTCAACCACATCCTGCGCGGTGGCCGTTCCTGTATTGATCAAGACCAAGGCTTGTTTCGGATGCACTTGTGCACCGCCAACACAGACGCCCTTCAAGCCCGCGCTATCAATCAGCCAACCCGCCGCAACTTTCACCCCATCCTGAGTGGGATACGCCACCATGTCAGGGAATGATTGTTTCAATCGGTCATATTCAGCCGGCCGAATCACGGGATTTTTAAAAAAGCTGCCGGCATTTCCGGTCACCGCAGGGTCGGGTAGCTTGTCCATTCGCGTGCGGCAGACGGTTTGATAAACCGCTTCTGGCGAACAGTCATCTCCCAACACTTGTAACGGACCGTAAGACGCGACGGGCTGCCAATCTTTATTCAAAATTAATCCCACGGCAACGACAATCGCTTTACCGTACAATTGATGTTTGAAAATGGAATCTCGGTAACCAAACAAACACTCTTGCGCGCTGAGACGTTTGATGGTGAAGCTCTCGAGGCACAGGTAATCCACGTACTGACAGATATCTTGGAACTCAACGCCGTACGCACCGATATTCTGAATCGGTGCAGAGCCCGCGCAACCGGGAATGAGCGCGAGATTCTCCAAACCATAAAACTGCTGCTTCATACACCAGGTCACTAAGGCTGGCCAATCTTCGCCACCATTGACATGCAAGTAGTGATGTTGGGCATCGTCACGATACGTAATTCCCGTCATGCGATTAACCATCACCAACCCTTGAAACGGCTCGGTGAACAGCATATTGCTCCCCTTGCCCAACATCAGCTTGGGAAGCCCCTGCCAGCGTTCGTCCTGATGCAGTTGTATCAGATCATCAGCCGACTCAATGATAGCCAGCGCCTTGCAAGATTGTTCAATACCAAACGTATGGTAAGGCTTTAAGTTCGCGTCGAGATGTAATTGCATGAGATTCTTTGAATAAACTAAACTGGGATCATTCTACAACAGATGTACTTTGAAGACAGATACAAATGCCGACTCTGCAATTTGAACCCATAGACCCGATAAAGTTGCCCCTAGTGAAACGTTTTTATCAGCAACATTATGCGAGCACCAAACCCAAACGTGACGAGTTGATGATCGGCGCTTATGGCAATCAAGGGCTGTGTGGCATCGTGCGATTTCGCATGGTGGCGCAATATCGCCTGCTGACGGGCATGGCGGTTGAGAGCACGCAACGCGGCACGGGGATTGGTCATGCATTACTCCACTACTGTCAGGCACACATTCTTCAACAACATGACTATTGTTTCGCCTATGCCCACCTGACTGAGTTTTATCGCAAAGCGAACTTCATCCCCATCGCTGCCGAAACATTGCCTGCAGAGCTACAGACGCTGTTTAAGCGTTATTCATCAAGCGGTAAAGATCTCATTCCGATGCAATTCATACCCGAGATATGCTAAGAATTGTGCACTTTCCTAGCCTTTCTTTGCTGAGTTTTGGTAATATGCTCTGCTCGCAATTTTGCACGTACGTAAGGTAAAGCATCCCTATGATTGCTCGTAGAAACCCATTCGAACAGCTACCAACTATTGCGCAAGATCCGAATAAGTTTGGTGTTTTGTTCTCTGCCAAAGACTTTCGCACTCATCTGATTGAGTCGATTCGTCAGGCAAGTAAGCGTATCTACATAGTGGCGCTCTATTTAGAGAATGATGATGCTGGTCGAGAAATTCTCACTGAGCTGTATGAAGCGAAACAGCGTAATCCCGGCCTAGACATCAACATTTGTGTTGACTGGCATCGCGCGCAACGGGGTCTGATCGGTGCAGCTTCGTCAGAAGGCAACGCAGCAATGTATAAGTCCTTCAAAGAGCAGTACGACCACTGCATTCCGGTTTACGGCATTCCCGTTCGTGGTAAAGAAGTCTTTGGTGTCTTACACTTGAAAGGCTTTATCATCGACGACCAAGTCATCTACAGTGGTGCCAGTCTCAATAACGTCTATCTGCATTACAAAGAACGTTATCGCTTTGACCGCTACCATACGATCGAAAATCAAGTGTTGGCCGACAGCATGGTTGAGTTTATCCAGCAACAAATGCTGGCTCACCCTGCGGTGAACGATCTCGCATGCCATAGCAAGCCAACCACGAAAGAAATCAAAACGGACATTCGTCAATTCCGAGCGACATTATCGCAAGCGGATTACCATTTTGAATCCCAAGACGTCGGCCCCGATCAAGTGGGTATCACACCCTTGGTGGGGATCGGAAAACGTCGCAACCGCCTGAACCAATACATTGTTCAGTTGATTGCTCAAGCGAAAGACGAAGTCTTCATCTGCACACCTTACTTTAACTTTCCGAAAGGCGTTGCGAAGGAAGTCCGTAAGGCAATCCGACGCGGCGTGAAAGTCCATATTGTGGTGGGTGACAAAACGGCAAACGATTTCTACATTCCACCAACACAGGAATTTAAAACCATTGGTGGCTTGCCGTATCTGTATGAACTCAACCTGCGCCGCTTCGCTAAAATCAACGAAGCGAATATCGCCAGTCGCAAACTTTCTATCCACCTGTGGAAAGACGGTGACAACAGCTTCCACTTAAAAGGAATCTGGGTAGATAAGCGCTATATGCTCATCACTGGCAACAACCTCAATCCACGCGCTTGGAAGCTGGATCTTGAGAATGCTATCCTGATCACCGATCATTACCACCACCTGACGGAACGTTTTGAGCAAGAAGTCGAAAACATTCTTCAACACACTCAATTGGTGTGCACCTACCGCCAAATCGAGAAGTTAGAAAACTACCCAGAGAATGTTCAGCGTTTAATTCGTAAAATCACCCGCGTCAAAGCCGACCGCGTGCTGAAACAAATCCTCTAAGCGACTCCCTCCTCTTTGAGCCGATGCCTGTGCATCGGCTTTTTTGTCTCGACTCCCCCGCTCTTCTATCTTAACGTCTCAACACCTCATCGAACGCTCCCTCAAATCACATGCTATCTCATCAGTTTGTTAATAAGCCCTATCCACCGCCTCAATAGCGCACTATCAGTAATGGGGTCATTGGTGTGGAATCTAATCATGATGTGCAATTCATAAAGGACGGGAGTGCAGGCGGCGCGATGCTGTGTAGGTAACCTCATCAAGCCAGAGCAGCATGACGTAAAAAGGGGAAGGGGAGCTGAACGAGCAATCGCGCTGAGATAAAGGATGGAGATTCGGTGCGTTTTCTAAACG
>NZ_JBICMV010000024.1:0-10170 GCF_043106745.1 Vibrio sp. CJQ_6
GTGATTTTAGTGGTGAAAACGGTTTGCGGAAGGTTGGTTTATACGGCATTCACCCCTTAACGCGGCGTTATGAAACTTGGAGATAAGTATGAATACAGTAGAAAAAGGTGACAAATTTGAAGATAAAGTCTTCGCTAATATAAAGGATCTCGTAAGCTCTGGTTATTTAGGGTTAAATCCCAGTTGCTGTCGCTTATTCCAAAAGAAGGGATATTATTCGAAGGATAGGGACAGCGATATTATCGTAGATATTTCAATTGAAATTTGGATTCCGGGTGCAGACACTTGGTCTATGCTTTGGGTCTGTGAATGTAAAGACTATTCCAAGCCCGTTCCAGTTGATGACGTCGAGGAGTTTAAAGCAAAACTCAATCAAATAACGGGAGTCAATGTTAAAGGGCTTTTCGCAACTTCCTCCGCGTATCAACGTGGGGCATTAAACTACTCGCGTTCAAATGGAATTGGTTTACTTAGGTTGTTACCAGACGAGCAAATCGACATGGTTTTGTACCATATGACACCAGATGCTTTCAAACAGTTGGATCAACAGAGAAAAAATGAATACAAAAGGGCATTAGTAAATCAAGCACATAGAACTGAGGGGAGTGGTTTTTATTCAATTTACAATGGCTATGTATACCACGGCTGGGAATCCTTAATTAAGAGTTACCTGTCTGATATTATAGACAAAGTTTCATAACAAACTGTTTAAGAGTGATTCGCAACGCGTGGCATTTTCACTATGCGTTGCGTTTAGTGTTTAAGGTGGTATGCAGCGGCTTTGGTATTGCGTTGCTCACACCTTAACAGAGCGTTAGGGCTGCTTACTTAAACAAAACGGATAACTTAATGAAAACATTACTTGGCTGGTCAACCGTTACTAGTGCAGAAAGAAATGGAGTTAAGCGCGATGCTCTATTCAAACGTTTAGCGATATATTTCGAATACATAGTTTTTAATAACCAATTGACTCCTGTAGGGTTACCACTTCCAGGTGTCGGGAAATTAAGCCAAAGAGAATTCTTAAGCTATATTGTTGCCAAAGATAAATACGAAGCAGTTAGATTACAAAAAATTCACTTCAATATTCTTAGATTGTTGGGATTTTGTAGAAGACGAGAGAGACTTCGAGTTAGGACTCAGTTCTGCAATATCTGAACAAATGAAAGGTAGGATTCTTCACTACGCTCACAAAAAGGAAATGAAAGAAGGCGAGTTTATACATAACCTTGCTTTTAAGCAGTTATGTGGTGATATGTGGCATGAACTTCAGCTGTATAGCAGTTTTAAAAAGTATGACCCCAATATAGCTGGAAACCTTTCTATCGACCTCGGGAAGGTTTTTCTGATTACTCCAAGAATGAGGGGATACTGGTTGAAGACATCTCAGGTAACAGCCAGTATATACCAGACTTTGGTGACTTTACTTGGGAGCAAATTATAGAATTACGGAGTGACCCTTTCATAAAGTCATTTCGAACCAAAATGCATTCATCATTTAGATCTAAAGATAACGATCCCGTAGACGCACTGGATCAACTAGCGATTGATGGACTTTGGTCTGTCGCGGAATATGCAAAACCCAACCTTGGAAAAACATTATTGAATGCAATTCTATCCAATGTGCCTACCCCTATACCTGTTTATGGAATTATGAGCGCTTTGAAGGATGGAGCTAACAAAATTGACTTAGCTCATGACAATGGTTGGTCGTTTTTCATTCAAGGAGCAGAGGCATTCATTCGAAAAAGCCCTAACAAAGCATTTAAGAGTGATTCGCAACGTTTGGCAGTTTCGCTTCGCTCAAGTATAGCCAAGCGCTGCTCACACCTTAATGCGGCGTTATATTTTGTTTAATCATGGAGGATAAATGGACATCGAAACGAGACTATCAGAGCTAGGGTTGGAGTTACCTCAAGCAAGCGATCCTCAGGGTAGTTATTGCAATTGTGTGAGAACTGGCAACTTACTCTATGTTTCAGGTAAAGGACCGGTGGCTGGCTTGAGCAAAGTGCCGAAGGGTAAGTTAGGTCAAGAATACACAACAGAAGAAGGTTACACTTTTGCCAAAGCTACGGGTTTAGATATTTTGGCGGCGATTAAACTCGAACTGGGTTCGTTAGACAAAGTAGCCCGAGTTGTAAAACTCCAAGGTTTTGTTAATGCCACTAGTGACTTCGAACAACATCCTAAAGTGTTGGACGGATGCTCTGATTTAATGGCAGACGTGTTTGGTGAAAAGGGTGTTCATGCTCGTTCAGTTTTTGGAGCCATGTCCGTAAGGGGTAATTTACCTATCATCATTGACTCCATATTTGAAATCGCAGACTAAATATAACAAGCAATTTAAGAGGGATTCACAACGCTTGGCATTTTTGCTTCTACTTCAAATATAGTGTTTATGACACAATGCTTTAGGTTTGGGTGTAGGCGTTGTTCACCCCTTAATTGGGCGTTAGCCATAAAGGAGATGAAAATGGAAAGTCAGAAGGTTCTTGAAGCCATATCGCAGTTTACAAAAAAATACAATATGCCATCTATTGACACTTTTCAGAACTTAGCTTTGTTGGCTGAAGTATATGAGTGTGTAATTAAAACTAATAAACCCAATACGCTGTTTTTTGATTTAAACGAACATAATAGTAAGTTATGTCGAAAAGTAGGAAATAGTGCTCTTCATTTATTTGGTTTTGCATTGAAAAGAGATGTGGTGTCATTAGAATTTACTACCAGAAAAACAATGGCAGGCAACTCATTTGATGGATTGTCTGTACTAACTGAACCTGAACCGCCCTTCTCAAAATTTCATGATTTTATAAATGAAGAAGCAAGTGTTGCAAAAAATCATGAATGGGTAAAGATTGAGGTTAAAGCTGAAAATTATGATGCAATAATTGAAATACAGGAAAAATTCTTAAATGAATTTAGTTTAACTAGATTTAGACCATTAACAGCAGAACAATGCTACGTTGAGTTTGACAAGAAAGTATCTGAAATAGCTTCGTCTTCCGACGAAGTAAGTCTGACAAATTCGTATCCTAAATTTCCAAGAAAAAGGCAAGTGGTCACAGATGTATATGAACGAAACCCTTATGTGGTTGTTCAAGCTCTCCAAAGAGCAAATGGTAATTGTGAGGTTTGTTTTCAGCCTGCACCATTTTTAAGAAAATCCGATGGCTCGCCATATCTTGAAGTTCATCATGAAGTTCCCTTATCACAGGGTGGAGAAGATACTCTAAGTAATGTGGTAGCTCTTTGTCCAAATTGTCATAGAAAATCGCACTTTGGGGGATAGGGCTAACAAACTGCTCAAGAGGGATTCGCAATGCGTGGCATTGTAAGCATGCGGTGAGTTTTGTGATTAAGGCAGCCTGCGTTGGCTTTTGCAGTGTATTGCTCACCCCTTAGCAGGGCGTTATGTAGCTTTATAAATATTGGTGTTTATATCCAGTTGTCTTAGGCAAATGGTTCGCGGAAAGTTCATCTATCGCAAGGTGTGGCGAGCATTATGTTATCGAAACGTCTGCGTGCAATGTCGGTTCCGTTCGTTAGGTTTCTCTACGTAAAAGAGATCTTTGTCGCTGGTCGATTTGAATCCACGAGCGCTGGACGTTTTGTCTGTCCAAGTTCGTGAACCACTTCAGGTAATTTGGTTGCGGCAAGATTCACTACTTGTTCGGCTTTTCTTAGGTGGTAAATTGAAGCTGATAGGCAGGCTATATAACAAAGCGTTCAAGCGGGACTCATGCCGCGTGGCATTTTTGGTTTGCGGTGAGTTTTGGCGGTGAAAGTAGTCTGCGGAAACTTGGTATGTGCGGCATTCCCCCCTTAACGCGGCGTTATGCTCTAGGAGGTGATTTTGCTCGATTTACTCAAAAAAGTGGTTCTAATTAACCTCTCAGCGGCTCTTATTGTTATCGCTCTAGCTCAGTTTGTTCCATTCTTTGCTACGACTCAGTTGGTCGACTTTCTTTTCTTTGTTGTCATAGTCATATGGGTTTTGGCTAAGCTAATGTGGGAAGGTGGTATCCATAGTAAGACGACTCGGTTAGATGACCCTAGAACAGACAAAGTCTACAAAATGGTAGAAGGGCATGATTTTCAAAAAGACGAACGCGAGCACTATCGATTGAACTACCAGACAGGTTTAGTTTTCTTTATAGCTGGTCTGCCAGCGTTTATAGCTTGTTTAGTCCTTCAATTTCTTTGAGCACGAGCATAACAAACTGTTCAAGAGGGATTCGCAACGCGTGGCATTTTTACTATGCGTTGCTTTTAGTGTTTAAGGTGGTTTGCAGGGGCTTCGGCATTGCGTTGCTCACACCTTAACAGGGCGTTATGTGCATAAGCCAGGCTTGAATAAAACGATGCTTAAATTTCTAAGACCATGTTTTATAGGTAGTTAATCGTAATCATACAGGAGGTGAAATGGAAAGCGTAATTGAAAATGGATGGCTTAACTTTGGTGTTTCTCTTCTGATAGCACTTTCCGTGTGCTTTGCCATTGAACTGTTATTGAAAAAGGTGTTAAAGCCGAAAGGCTTGTGGTGGGTTTTTATACTGATCTTTTCAGTATGCATTTTCTTAGTTGCTTCTACATTGAATTCCAATGAAAGCTTTTTCTATTGGTTTATTTCATCGGCCAAGTGGGCGTTGGTAGGCGTTGCAGGTCTTTCGATAGCAAAATTGCGAGAAAATTAGCGTAAACGTCGCCGATATGCACATAACAAAGCGTTTAAGACGGATTCACAACGCTTGGCATTTTTGGTTTGTATCAGTTTAAGTGTTTACTGCACAATAGTTTAGGTCTGGTGGTATGCGTTGTTCACCACTTAACGCGGCGTTATAACTACTTGGCAGCATGATCTCCCTCGAATTACATTCTTGTAGTTTTGCAAGGGAAGGTCACTATAGTTAGTTTTTACTTTATACAGTAACAAGTTAGGAATACACATGTTCAAGTGCCCAAACTGCTCAGCCCCGTTGACTGTATGGGATAAGTTCAAATTCATCCCAGATAAACCAGTGATTTGTAAAAGATGTTCGCAAAAATTATTGCCGTTTAGGGTGTATTATTTGGGAACATTTTTTGTTGCGACTTTTGGCACGTCCTCGTTAATAAACTATTTCGAATTTAATACGTTAAGTGCATCAGGGATAGCCTTGACGTGTAGCTTCTTGCTATATATATGTCAGCCAATCAAAAAAGCGTAGTTATAACAAACCGTTTAAGTCAGACTGCCAACGTATGGCATTTTTCATTCCGGTGGAGTTTGGTGATTTTTGTGGTGAAAGCGGTCTGTGAAAGGTTAGTTTGTACGGCATTCACCCCTTAATTGGGCCTTATATTGCCCCGATAAATTCGGCTATTTAGAGCTTTAAAATGATAAGAAAGTACAACGAAAATGACATGGATTCAGTTCTTGAAATTTGGCTTAGTGCGTCAGTTCAAGCTCACGATTTCATCTCGCCTGAGTTCTGGGAATCTCAAGTAGAAAACATGCGTAATATCTACATTCCAGCTTCAGAAACTTACGTTTACGAAGTTGAGTCGAAAGTAGTCGGCTTTTACGCACTATATGAAAATAGCCTAGCTGCTATATTTGTCTCTCCTGAGCTTCAAAGCAAAGGTATTGGTAAGCAACTATTGAGTCATGCTACAACTCGGAGGGCGAAATTAAGTCTCGCTGTGTACAAGGAAAATCAGGCTAGTTATCAATTCTATTTGTCTCAAGGCTTCAAAGTCTTGAGCGAGCAATTGGATGAGCACACTGGACATCCAGAATACACAATGAGTTCGGGTATATAACAAACAGTTCAAGAGGGATTCACAACGCGTGACATTTTTACTATGCGTTGAATTTAGTGGTTAAGGTGGTCTGCGAAAGGTTGGTTTTTGCGGCATTCACCCCTTAACGCGGCGTTAGCCGTCAGACAGTGAAACAAGAAAGGAGTCTAAAGTGAAAGTAGCATTGGTAACTGGAGGCTCTAGAGGTATAGGGCTGAAAGCTGTTCTGCGATTCGTGGACTTGGGCTATCAAGTGATAACCTGCTCTCGTGCTAAACAGTCTTGGTTGGAGTCTGTGCATGAATTTCCACAATTAAGCGTTGTGGACTATCAAATTGTAGATATTTCCTCAGAATCTGAGCTTGAAAAGCTATTCGACCATATCAATAATCAATACGGTTTGTTGGATATTGCAGTGAATAATGCGTCACCGGCTTTGGTATCCAGTGGTCAATTTAAAGAAGTTGACGTTTCTTCTTTACAGGAAACATTGAATGTCGATTTTTGGTCTCAAGCCTTGTGCTTAAGGCATGAGTTAAAACTGATGAATGCGGGTTCCTCTATTGTTAACGTCAGCTCTGTGAATGGCTTAAGACCGACACCTAATGCCTCAATGTACAGCGCGTCCAAGCACGCGATTGAAGGGTTAACCCGTTCTGTTGCTTTGGAATGTATTGGCTCTGGAATTCGCATTAACGCGGTAGCTCCAGGTGTGACATGGACACCACGATGGGAAAGCAAGCAATTGGACTCACCAAACATTCGTAGTGAAGTTTCAGAGGTGGTGCCTATCAAACGCTTTGGTCATGCAGACGAAATCGTTAATGCCATTGAGTTTCTGGTCTCAGACAAAGCCAGCTACATCGTTGGCCATACGCTTGTGGTTGATGGCGGGCTATCCTTGGCATAAAACGGCTAACAAAGCGTTCAGCGGAAGGTAGCTTTATACGGAATTTCCCCCCTTAACGCGGCGTTATACCAAATGGAGAAATCAGACCATGGCAAAGGTTGATTGGCATAAAAATGATATTGATGACGATACAGTCATTACAGATAGTTACAAGACAACTCAAAACGTTCGTCGTTATTTTAAATCTAAATTTGGTGAACAATTTAAATTCGACCGAGATTTCATGCAATGGATGAAAAGTTCGGTGGGTTTAACAATGGGTGACGCTTGCCATGAGTGGATGAGGAGACAACATTCAAAGTAGGTCGCGTGAAATTTGTATAACAAACTGTTCAAGTAGATTCGGTACGCGTGGCATTTTGGGTTTGCAGTTTGTTGAGTGGTTAAGGCGTAATGCAGTCACATTTGTATTGCGTTGCTGACCCCTTAGGCGGGTGTTAGTTTGCACCAAGAATCAAGAGGTTTAGTGTAAGAAATGAAAGTAAGTATTAGACCTGCAAGAGAAAATGAGCTGGATTTTATCCATGCTTTGGTTATCTCAAATGACGAATGGACTAAGTTCAATGGTCCTTATTTTCCATACTCACATCCATCCTTAGAACAGTTTGAAAACTCTTCATTTCAGCGTCTTTTATCGGGCTTAGATTCGCAATTGATTACAGTCGATGATATTCCAGTGGGAATGGTTAGTTGTTACTGGGAATGTGAAGAAACTCGTTGGCTTGAAGCTGGTGTTATTCTTTACGATAAAGGGTATTGGGGTAAAGGCATTGCTGCATTAGCGATTCCGTTGTGGGTTTCGTATCTGTTCAAAAGTAAGGAAATTGAAAGGGTTGGTTTTACGACTTGGTCGGGTAATCCTCGAATGATGTCATTAGCTTTAAAATTAGGCTTTCAGCAAGAAGCTAGGCTGAGAAAAGTCCGCTATTACAATGGCGAGTATTATGATTCAGTCAAGTATGGAGTGCTGCGCTCTGAGTGGTTAGAACGCAACTAACAAAGCATTCAAGAGGGATTTACAACGCTCGGCATTTTCAGTTTGAATTAGCTTAAGCGTTTACGACACAATGGTTTCGATGTCCCTTAATGCGGCGGTATACGAAATTAGGTAAGTACAGGAGTACACATGAAAAGACATTTCGACATCATCGGAGCACCTTTCAATCAACTGGGTTTTGTGACAACCCAAGAAAATACGGTTGATGGTCTGCGACGAATGGATGAAATGTCATGGGTAGGCCTTACCGACTGGATCAAAGTTAGAAATGACCGATGGGGTGCTGACATCATTGACCAAGGCGATGTTGTCATCTCCGATGAAGTTCATTCATTGATTTCCTGCGGGAACAAAGATGAAGCATTGCGAGTTTACGCGCACGACCTAACGATAAAGGTGTTGGCAAGTTATAAGAATAATCGGCTCCCCATAACAATTGGTGGCGACCACTCGATAGCGATGGGTACAATTCAAGCAGTGCTAAGCCATTATCAAAAGGGCAAAAATAAAAAAATTGCAATTGTTTGGGTTGATGCTCACGCTGATTGCAACAACACTCGCGACAGCAATTTGCACGGTAAGCCGTTAGCATTATTAATGAATCAATATCCGCACAATGGTTGGTCAATACCTTCTGATATCACTTTAAACCCTCAAGACGTGTTTTATGTGGGCGTCAGAGATTTAATGCCATGTGAACATCAACTCATTCAAAAACTCAATATGACCAGCTTCGACATGATGTGTATCGAACAGCAAGGGTTTCATGTTGTCGTTCGAACCTTAATGGAAAAATTGGAGCGAGCGTATGACGGTATTTACCTGTCATTCGATTACGATGTCTTAGATGGTTCTCTATTTCGAGCATGTGCTACGCCGAATGTTGGTGGTTTAACCGCAAGAGAGGCCCTGTATTTAGTTCATTCAATCGCCTCGAGTGACAAGTTTATTGGAGCAGAGTTTGTTGAATACATGCCCGAACGAGACAGTAGTGGGGTATCCAAGGAGTTGATGGTGAAGCTTGTTGATGCGGCTTGGAGATTTAAGTCGTAGTTTCGTCTAACGAATGGCTCAAGGGACTGTTAACGCATGGTTAGTTCCTATGAACTGAGGTCGTTACGACTGTTGTGGTTGAGTTTTGTGCCCCTTAGGCGGGCTTTATGTTTACTAGTTAACAAGGATTTATTCAATTGAAAGGAAATTGTTTGTGCGGAGAGATCTCATTTGAGTTGTCAGGCGAACTACCACTCATTTATCAATGTCATTGTTCATTGTGTCGAAAGGTGTCGGGTTCTTCATCCAATTCGGCTTTGATTGTCAAAGCATCAAATTTTAAATGGTGTACTGGCGAGCATCAAATTAAGTCTTTTTCTACTAATTCGGGGTTTAAATCTGAGTTTTGTTCTCAATGTGGTAGTCCTGTACCCAATATCAGCTCGAACGGTGATTCATATTGGGTACCTGCTGGTTTGCTGTCTGGCCCCGCCGATACAAAAGTTGCTGCTCATGTGTATGTCGGTTCTCATGCAAACTGGGATGTGGGGTTCTTAAACGACGGAATTCCGCAATTTGAAACAATGCCAAGTGAACATTGGCTCACCGCGTGCGGCGCAAGGACACAACACACAACGGAAAGGTAAACACTTGATGAGGTTTAAATGGAGCGCCATGGGGCTGGGCTCGATGATCAGCCCTTCATCTCTGTTTTTCGATTCGCACCAATCCACTCTTTGATCTCAACGGCATAGTTATTATGCGCCTTCACATACATTTGTTGTGAAAGCATTAAGATGGATTGTTCAGCCAAGACTTGCTGCATCTGGTTTTGAGCTTTTCTCATGACCGCGTGAATTCCGCACATCCCTTCGCATGCCCATTGAGGAACATCATCCGTGAAGATGTTCATCCGCTGGCGAATTTCTTTACAGTCGAAAATCGACTTCTCACCGTCAATCGCAATCGCGATATCAAGCACGCTGATCTCTGCTGGCGACTTGGCGAGCTTATAACCGCCTTTGCGACCTTCTGAACTCTCGACTAACCCCGCTTTTGAGAACTTAGTAAAAATTTTTCCCAAATAATCATACGGGACGCCTTGTAAGTTCGCTGCTTCGCGAACGGACATTTCCCTCGGTTCGCCGTCTTCATCAACCATATTCACCAAACAGTGAATCCCATACTCAACGCCTGAGCTGTAAAAAGCCATGAGTTAACCTCTGATTCTAATGACTTGGCAGTGTAAATCACTCTCTTGCGACAAGCATAAAGAAATCGAGCAAAAAAATAAACTGCGACTAATGTTGTCGCAGTTTATTTTTTCTTGTATGCTGCGCCGAAATGATGAGTCAGAAGTGAATGAGGAATCTCACATGAGTAAAGACATAGTGATTATTGGTGCCGGTTTTGCGGGCATGTGGGCAGCGCTCAGTGCTGCGCGTTTGGCAAAGTTGAAGCAAGCGGAAGACGTCGGTGTAA
>NZ_JBICMV010000025.1:0-81321 GCF_043106745.1 Vibrio sp. CJQ_6
TATTGTTAAAGAGCTTTGCTTTTCGAAGCTTTCTTCTCAAAGCGGACGGCCATTTTAGCGAGTTAAGTTTTAGTGTCAACCACTTTTTTCAAAACTTTTTTCATCACATTTGATGAAGCTAAATGACCTGCTAATCAAGGACTTTTCTAACGAACCGTTCCCGTGTCAGCGAGGCGGCATTATAGGGAGACCTTGATTTTTGGCAATAGTTTTTTTGCCTAATTTTATGCATTTTTTATCGTTCGACTAAAAAAGAGTCAAAAGGCCACAAATCTGCTGGTTTTCTTTACATCTTTTTAAATTTTAGCGCGAATTGACTCACTTTTTCCCAATTGGTGTACTCCACTTCTTTGGTGGTGTCCGTTTCGCCCCCAGTCATGCTCATGATGAAACGAATCATCATTTTGTCGAAGAAACGGTATCTTGGGTAATACAGCGCCCCTGCAAACACGCCAATCAGTGCAGGCTGCCAAGGTGACTTCTTCAGAAAGGTTTGGATATAGACACTGCCTTCCGGCGTATCTTTACCTTGCTCTTCTTTACGTGCCGTCAGATTCACACAGAAGAAAGCGGCTTTGCTTTGCGTCAGTTGCGTTAAATGGCGTGTGATGAAGTGATAGAGCTTTTTGTTTAGGTGACCGTAACGAATAGACGCCCCAATCAAAACTTTGTCGTACGCAGCGAAATCCACGCGCTCACATTCGTGCAGATTCTGAATGTCACACTCATACTCGCTCATCTGCGCTGCGATGGCGCGAATGATTTTTTGGGTTTGCCCTTCTCGGCTGGAATACAACAATAATGCTTTCACAACTTCTTCCTTAGCTACGCCAGAACGTTGGCGTCAGCAATATTAATAACGTGAAGATCTCTAAACGCCCAAACAACATCGACACCACCAGAATCCATTTGGCCGTATCGTTGACGTTGGCAAAGTGCATTGAGACTTCACCCAAACCGGGGCCAAGGTTATTTAGCGTTGCCGCGACTGCGGCAAATGCGCTCAATTCATCCATCCCCGTCGCAATGAGTGCCAACATGCACACCACAAATACCAATGCGTAGGCAGAGAAGAACCCCCACACCGCATCCACGACGCGTTGTGGCAGCGCACTATCGCCAATCTTGATGTGATAAATCGCGCGCGGGTGCACCAAGCGCTTCATTTCACGTGCGCCTTGCAGGGTCAGTAGGAACACACGAATGACTTTCATGCCGCCTCCCGTCGATCCGGCACAGCCACCAATAAAAGAAGAGAACAACAGTAGCACGGGTAGAAACAGTGGCCAGTCCGCAAACCCTGTCGTAGTAAACCCTGCAGTGGTTGAAATCGACACGGTTTGGAACAACGCCTGGTCAAAGGCATCGTAAAGCGAATCGTAGGAGTGATGTTTGAGTAACATCAAAAAGCAGATGGCAAACAAAATCGCTTGAATCACCACAAAGGCGCGAAACTCTGGATCTTTCCAGTAGTACTTGGGATGCACACCCCCCGTCGCAAAAGCAGCGTAGTGCAACGTGAAGTTACACGCGGAGATCAGCAAGAACACCACCGTAATCATGTTGATGGCATAACTGTCAAAATAACCAATGCTGGCATCGTGCGTGGAGAAGCCACCAATCGCAATGGTCGAGAAGCTATGACAAATCGCATCAAACAGCGTCATTCCCGCCATCCAGAACGAGCCCGCACAAGCGATGGTTAAACTTAAATAGATGTACCACAGCGCTTTCGCGGTTTCCGCGATCCGCGGCGTCACTTTATTATCTTTCACCGGGCCGGGGATTTCGGCGCGATACAGCTGCATTCCCCCGATCCCCAGTACGGGTAAAATAGCCACGGCCAAGACGATGATCCCCATCCCGCCAAACCATTGTAAGAACTGACGATAAAACAGTATTGCCTTGGGAAGGTTATCCAAGCCGACGATCACCGTCGCGCCGGTGGTGGTCAATGCCGAGAAGGATTCAAAAAAAGCATCGGTGACCGAAACATTGGGATTGTCGGCCAGCAGAAATGGCAGTGAGCCAGCGCTACCGATAACCGTCCAGAACAGCACCACAATCAAAAAGCCATCGCGGGCTTTGAGTTCATGACGGTGACGTCGATTGGGAAACCAAAATACGCCACCGCACAACAGCAGCACAAAGAAAGTCGATACGAAAGGAACGCCAGCGCCGTCGCGATAGATCAAAGCCACCAGCGCAGGGGCCAGCATCGATACGCTGAACAAAGCGAGCAACAGCCCGACGATTCGAATAATTGAACGAAATTGCATGAATAGACTTAACGAAGCTGTGCTTCTGACTTCCTAATTGTTTTCCACACGGGCCACCACAATTTTGGCGCCGCTCTTATTGATCAGACTTTGAGTAAAGTCTTCGGCATGAAGACATTCCAGTTCCACCGTCAGTTGAACGCATTCTCCATACTGCGCGTCCACTTCCACCGCGTCGAATTGCGCCATGATCGATTGCGCCAATGCAACTAATCCGTAGTCTAGCGTCAGGTGTCGTTGAGTGGTGATTTTTTTCTCAATAGTTTGAAGCAACTTAAGCGCTTGTTGCACACCGCCCCCATACGCTTTCACTAAACCGCCGGTTCCCAGCCGAATTCCGCCATAATAACGGGTCACCACCGCAGTCATTTCCCCAACGCCCGATCCCGACAACTGCGCCAAAATCGGTTTCCCAGCCGTGCCCGAGGGTTCGCCATCATCACTGAATCCCCACAACATTGAGTCTTGTGGCCGCCCGGCAACAAACGCCCAGCAGTTATGACGCGCGTCCGCATGGCGCGCTTTGATCGCATCCACAAACGCTTTGGCAGCTTCCATATTTGGCGTATGCGCTAAATACGTAATAAAGAGGCTCTTTTTGATTTCTTCTTCAAAACGAACCGGAGCCGCAGGAATGAGATAAGGCTGAACGTTCATATTTCTCGCGCCGTGGTGAAAAGGTCGGCAAGTGTATCACGAGCTGGCAAAAAATGACCTAGGATTGGGATGAGCGCACAATGTTAAACAGATGTTTAAAAAATGTATTGAAATTAACCAATCTCAAGTTCACACTGAGTTTACTGGTCAAACCAGAACATTAATACAACAAAAACTCTCACACACAATCGCGGATTGTATGTCACGGAGATAGACAATGATTTACCAAGCCAAAACCCTACAGGTAAAGGAATTACATGATGGTATTGCGGAGTTAAGTTTCTGCTCACCCGAATCCGTCAATAAGCTTGACCTCGCCACCCTGCAATCGCTTGATGAAGCGCTGGATGCCCTGAGTGCGCATGCCGGACTAACCGGGGTTGTGTTAACTTCAAACAAAGACGCCTTCATCGTCGGTGCCGACATCACCGAATTTCTCGGCTTATTTGCCAAGCCAGAATCCGAGCTCGATGACTGGTTGATCTTTGCCAACCGTATTTTCAATAAGCTGGAAGATTTGCCCGTTCCCACCTTATCCGCACTGAAAGGCTTCACGCTCGGCGGTGGATGTGAGTGTGTACTCGCGACCGACTTCCGCATCGGTGATCAAACCACCAGCATCGGTTTACCAGAAACCAAACTCGGCATCATGCCTGGCTTTGGTGGCACAGTTCGTTTGCCACGCCTTGTAGGCGCAGACAGCGCGATGGAAATCATCACGCAAGGAAAAGCCTGCCGCGCAGAAGAAGCCTTAAAAATCGGCCTGCTAGACGCGCTGGTCGACAGCGACAAACTACTGGAATCAGCGCTGGCGACGTTAACACAAGCCATCAATGAAAAAGTCGACTGGCAAACGCGTCGTCAGCAAAAAACATCGCCGCTGACGCTCAGCAAGCTCGAAGCGATGATGAGCTTCACCATGGCCAAAGGCATGGTCGCGCAATTGGCAGGCCCACATTACCCGGCACCAATGACTTCTGTCGTGACGATTGAAGAAGCCGCTCGCTGCGCGCGCGATGAAGCGCTGGCGATCGAACGCAAACATTTCATCAAGCTGGCGAAATCTCAGGAAGCACAAGCGTTGATCGGTATTTTCCTCAACGATCAATACATCAAAGGCCTGGCGAAAAAATCCGCCAAAGCAGCCAGCAAAGCCACAGAGCGTGCAGCGGTACTGGGTGCCGGCATCATGGGTGGCGGCATTGCTTACCAGTCTGCCAGCAAAGGCGTGCCGGTACTGATGAAAGATATCGCGCAGACATCACTAGATTTAGGCATGACCGAAGCATCCAAGCTGCTGAATAAACAGCTGGCACGCGGCAAAATTGATGGTTTTAAAATGGCTGGCGTTCTGGCTTCCATCACGCCAAGCCTGCATTACGCAGGTATCGAACAAGCCGATGTGATCGTCGAAGCAGTGGTGGAAAATCCAAAAGTTAAAGCTGCGGTATTGAGCGAAGTGGAACAAAACGTCTCTGCTGAGACCATCATTACGTCCAACACCTCAACCATTCCAATTAATCTGCTGGCCAAATCGCTGCAGCGCCCGGAAAACTTCTGTGGCATGCATTTCTTCAACCCGGTACATCGCATGCCGCTGGTTGAAATCATTCGCGGCGAGCACACCTCTGAAGACACCATTAACCGCGTTGTGGCTTACGCCGCCAAGATGGGTAAATCGCCGATTGTGGTCAATGACTGTCCGGGATTCTTCGTCAACCGCGTGCTGTTCCCCTACTTTGGCGGCTTTAGCCTGCTGATGCGTGACGGTGCGGACTTCACTCAGGTTGATAAAGTGATGGAACGTCAGTTCGGCTGGCCCATGGGTCCGGCGTACCTGCTGGATGTAGTCGGTATCGATACCGCGCATCACGCGCAGGAAGTGATGGCGCAAGGTTTCCCGCAACGTATGGGTAAACAAGGCCGTGACGCGATTGATGCCCTGTATGAAGCGAACAAATATGGTCAGAAGAACGGTTCAGGCTTCTATCAGTACACAATTGATAAGAAAGGCAAACCGAAAAAAGCGTTCTCAAGCGATATTCTGCCCGTACTGGAAACCGTGTGTGGTGAGAAAGCGGCATTTGACGCACAAACCATTATCGCTCGAATGATGATTCCGATGATCAACGAAGTCGCCCTGTGTCTGGAAGAAGGCATTATCGCCACAGCACAAGAAGCGGATATGGCGTTGGTCTACGGCCTCGGTTTCCCTCCTTTCCGCGGCGGCGTGTTCCGTTACCTCGACAGCATTGGCCTGGCTAACTATGTCGCGATGGCGAAACAATATGAACACTTGGGTGCCATGTACCAAGTCCCACAACTGCTGATCGACAAAGCGGCAAAAGGCGAAAGCTTTTACCAGTCACAGCAAGCCAGCTCGCTATAACCCCGTTTGGAAAAGGAATGACAAAATGAATAATGTAGTGATTGTTGATTGCCTTCGTACTCCGATGGGTCGCTCCAAAGGCGGGGCATTTCGCCACCAGCGTGCGGAAGATTTGTCGGCGCATCTGATGAAAGGCCTGCTGTCGCGTAACCCTCAGGTAGACCCGCACGACATCGAAGACATCTATTGGGGCTGTGTACAGCAAACTTTGGAGCAAGGCTTCAATATCGCCCGAAATGCCGCGCTGCTGGCGGGGCTGCCGATTGAAATCGGCGCGGTCACCGTCAACCGTTTGTGTGGTTCATCCATGCAGGCGCTGCATGATGCCACGCGTGCGATCATGGTCGGCGATGCGGAAATTTGTATCGTTGGCGGTGTTGAACACATGGGTCACGTCCCGATGACCCATGGCGTGGATTTCCACCCGGGCATGTCGAAAAACGTCGCCAAAGCCGCAGGTATGATGGGTTTAACAGCAGAAATGCTGGGTAAACTGCACGGCATCAGCCGTGAACAGCAAGATGCGTTTGCCGCCCGCTCTCATCAACGTGCGCAGGCAGCAACACTGGAAGGGCGTTTTAAAAACGAAATCCTGCCAACTGAAGGCCATGCGCCAGACGGCACGCTGTTCACGCTCGATTACGATGAAGTGATTCGTCCGGAAACCACCGTGGAAGGCTTGTCGGAACTGCGTCCGGTGTTTGACCCGGCCAACGGCACCGTGACGGCGGGCACCTCATCGGCATTATCGGATGGTGCATCTGCGATGCTGGTGATGAGTGAAGCCAAAGCCAACGCACTGGGCCTAACCATTCGCGCACGCGTGAAGTCGATGGCCATTGCGGGCTGCGATCCCTCCATCATGGGCTACGGCCCAGTTCCAGCGACGAAAAAAGCGCTGCAACGCGCCGGTCTGAGCATCGACGATATGGATGTGGTGGAACTCAACGAAGCGTTTGCAGCTCAATCGCTGCCCTGTGCCAAAGACCTCGGCTTGTTGGACAAGATGGATGACAAGGTGAACCTCAACGGCGGTGCGATTGCGCTCGGCCACCCGTTAGGCTGTTCCGGCACACGCATCTCCACCACGCTGATCAACCTGATGGAAGCCAAGAACGCCAAATACGGCTTGGCGACCATGTGTATCGGCTTGGGCCAAGGCATTGCAACCATCTTTGAACGCCCATAAGCGGCAACTGAAAAGCCAGCAAACGCTGGCTTTTTTATTTCCTGTGATTCTGGCTCAATACGCCTGCAACCAATCTTGATGTAGCTGCTCACTGCTGCCGAGATAGTTCACCATCCACTCAATCAATTTGTGATTGTCGTCTTTACGCCACACCAAGCAACATTGGCTGAGCGGCAGTTCATCCGGTAAGCGTTTTTCCACCAACTGACCGCTGGCCAATAACGGCTGCGCCATATGCCGCGGCATATACCCGACACCCACACCATTTTTCAGGCATTCAATGGCACTGTACCAATTGGGCAGCAGCAGACGTCGCTGCTGCGGATAGTGACCCGTATGGCGTTTGGGCAACACACTCGAAGTATCATCAAGGCAGATCGCCGGAAACTGGCTGACAAATGCTTCAGTGAGCGCTTGCTCACGCACACACGGATGCGCAGACGACATCACAAATGCCCAATCCAAAACGCCCATGTCACGCACTTCGAAATCGCCCCCCACCGGTACGGCTGACGTTGCGCCGATCACGATGTCAGCGCGCCCTTGAGAAATCGCTTCCCATGAGCCGTTGAACACCTCCATGTTGATTTGCAACTCAGCAAATTCAAACGTGCGGTAGAAGTCTTCCACCATCGGCTTCATCCGATCCAATTTCACCACATTGTCTAACGTGACCTTGAGCGTTTTTTGCCAACCGTGCGCCGCCCGCCGCGTTTGCGCTTTCAGCTCTTCCATCTGCCGTAACAGTTGCCGAGCCTCTTGCATAAACAGTTCACCCGCTGGCGTGAGTGCCACCTTACGGGGCAAACGGCGAAACAGCACCACACCAAGTTCAGTTTCAACCTGTCGCACGCTGTAGCTGATCGCAGAAGGCACTTTATGTAGTACATCCGCCGCTGCGGTAAAGCTGCCTAAACGAGCCACCGTATCGAGCAGCTCCAGCGAGGATTTAGAAAACATGGCTTTTACCTATCAAATTTTTTGAACGATAACTAACAAATTTCGCGTTTCATTTCATCTTAAACCAAAAATAAAATAATGACGCTTAGAAATCCTGGTTGGCGCCCAAAGAGACAGGATCAAATTGAATTAATTTTTTTGATGAGAAGAACAATGAAAGTATCGCCATTACAACTGTTTTATTTAGCCGCGCTCTCCATGCTCGGCTTTATCGCCACCGACATGTATCTGCCGGCGTTCAAAATCATGGAACAAGACTTTGCCACCGGGCCGGAACAAATTGCGCTCTCTCTGACGGTATTTCTGGTTGGGATGGCTTCTGGCCAATTGCTCTGGGGCTTGGCATCGGACAAATTCGGTCATCGCAATACCCTGATCACCGGGTTGTTGGTGTTTACTCTCGCGTCGGCAGGCTTGGCGTTCTGCGATCAAGTGTGGCAGCTGCTCTCTTTACGGTTCGTGCAAGCGATCGGGGTTTGTGCGCCCGCAGTGATTTGGCAAGCCATGGTGATCAAACGTTACCCAAGCCAAACCAGCCAACAAATTTTTGCCACCATTATGCCGCTGGTCGCGCTGTCTCCGGCGTTGGCACCTCAGTTAGGCGTGGTGTTGGCGGATCATTTTGGCTGGCACAGTATTTTTATCGCCCTGACAATCATTGGCCTTGCCTTGGTGATCAGTACTGGCATGCAAAAAAATGTCATCAGTGAACCCAAAACGACATCCATTACACAAGACATCAAACACCTGTTGAGCAGTAAATCTTACCTTGGCAACGTGTTGATGTTCGCCACTGCATCCGCCGCGTTTTTTGCCTACCTTACTGGTATGCCAGAAATCATGGCGCAGTTGGGCTATGAAGCAAAAGACATCGGTTTGAGTTTTATTCCGCAAACCATCGCGTTTATGGTCGGTGGTTACATGGGGAAACTGTGCGTTCGTAAGTTTGGCGATGAAGCCGTACTGAAACAGTTATTGGCGCTATTCACGCTCTCCACGGTCCTGATTTTTATTGCGTCACAATGGACACTGACGTCCATCTGGCCAATTCTGGCCCCGTTCTGCCTGATTGCTGTGGCTAACGGCGCGTTGTATCCGATTGTGGTGAACCGCGCATTGTCGAGCGCGAAAGAGAGCCCAGCGACTGCCGCGGGTTTACAAAATAGCCTACAAATCTGTGTGGCCAGCTTGGCCAGTGCCTTGGTGGCCGCTTTTGCCAGCCAAGCACAGATGGTGACGGGGATTGCGATTGTGGTCAGTATGTTCGGCCTGTGGATTGGCTACATTCTGGCAAATCGTGAGTTAAACAAACACTTCACGACGCCAGACAATGCGCGCGTCGTGCAGGACAAATAAAAACGCAGCGCCTCAATCGAGGCGCTTTTTTTGTTTCCGAAAATCGAGAGCTCCCGCTAATCAAAAGTTGCCGCGCATCAAGCAGCACTGTTTAGAGACTTTTCAGCCCCCACTTTTCTGCCGTTTGACGAAAAAAGCCCTGCGTCTTTTTCAGTTCCACCCAATGGTTGATGTAATTGATCCACACCTGATCATCCTGAGGTAACAGCATTGCAATCGGGGTGGGACGGCGCGCCGCTTTCACTGGCACAATCGCCAACTGGCTGAATTTGTCCACCAGCGTGGCGGCCTCTACATTGGAGGTCACCGACACATCAGCACGTTTGGCCAACAGTTCCTGATAATCACGGGCTGGCGCTTCAATCACAATGTGCTGCGCATTGGGGAAAAATTCTTTCACCATCTTCTCTTGCACCGTACCAAGCGTGGCGGCCACTTTCACGTTCGGCTGATCAAAGTCCTGCCAATCCTGATAACGGCTCAGTTCACTTTTTTGCACCACGGGCACAAACGCCAGATAAAAATAAGGCTGACTGTAACCGGCCACTTTGGCCCGCGACATGTTGAGTGAGGCGCTGCCGGTGATGTCATATTTATTGGCCGTGATGCCATTCACCAAAGTTTTCCAATCGGTAGCCACGTACTCGACCGTCACCCCAAGATCGTTGGCCAATTCAGTGGTCACATCGATATCAAACCCTCGATAACGATTGGTCGCCGGATCTTTGATGCTCATCGGATTCCAGTCACCGGTCGTTCCAACACGCAGCACACCAGTATTCAACACCGTCTGCAGACGACTTTGTGCATAACTCGGCACGACAACCAACAAACATAGCCCCAAGAGCGCGATTCGTTTTCTCATCATTTCATCCTTAAACAGCGGGTCATTCAATATCTTGCACTATGGTTAACATAGCAGTATCTCTGCTGTTTTTTTAGTCAACTGAGGTGGTGTGTGATTCGACAATACAGTGTTGGCCTATGTACGCTGCTGCTCACCGGATGCAGCCAATACCAATGGGGCTGGTATGTTCTCGATCCGTTCACGGCTCAAGGTGTACGGAATCTTACATTTCTCATTGCAGGCTTTGGTGACACGCTCAGTCTGTCATTGCTGAGTATGGTACTGGCCATGGGATTGGGGCTGATGGTGGCTCTGCCTGCGCTGTCGCCGCGTCGCACGTTGCGCCAAGCCAATCGCGTGTATGTGGAGGTGGTGCGCGCAATTCCGCTGTTAGTGCTCCTGCTGTGGATCTATTACGGCTTGCCCGTGTTGTTTGACCTGTCACTCAACCATTTTACCGCCGGGGTCATGGCGCTGAGTCTAGCGGAAAGTGCCTTTATGGCCGAAGTGTTTCGAGGCGGGATTCAAGCCATTGATCGTGGCCAGCACGAAGCAGCCCAAGCCTTGGGGTTACGTGATTGGCAAAAAATGCGTTTGGTGATTCTGCCTCAGGCATTGCGGCACATCCTGCCGCCCTTGGGCAATCAGTTTATCTATATTCTGAAGATGTCATCGCTGGTGAGCGTGATTGGGTTGAGCGATCTGACCCGCCGCGCCAATGAGCTGGTGGTGACGGAATATTTGCCGCTCGAAATCTACACCTTTTTGGTTCTAGAGTATCTGATACTGATTCTGCTCGTGTCGTACGGCGTACGCCGCTTGGAGAAGAAACTCGCACTGCCGCAATAAATAAAAAAGCCTGCTTTACAGCAGGCCTTGCGTTTTATTTTTGCTTCACTGGGCGTTGCCACCCCGTGATAATCTTCTCTTTGGCGCGAGTGATCACTAACTCACCCTCACCCACATTGCGCGTCAATGTGGTGCCCGCACCAATCGTGGCGCCATTCGCAATGGTGACCGGAGCCACCAGCTGGCTATCCGATCCGACAAACACATCATCACCAATCACGGTTTTGTGTTTGTTTGCGCCATCGTAGTTGCAAGTGATTGCGCCCGCACCAATATTGACGCGTTGACCAATTTCAGCATCACCTAAATACGTCAGATGGTTGGCTTTTGAGCCCTGACCCAAACGCGCGTTTTTCACTTCGACAAAGTTGCCAACGTGCGCATCGTTTTGCAATTCAGCGCCCGGACGCAGACGAGAGAAAGGCCCCACGGTACAATCTTCACCGACAGTCGCGCCTTCAATCACGCTGTACGGACGAATCACGGTATTGTCGTCGATTTCACAATCTTTCAGAATTGAACCTGCACCGATCACCACATTATTGCCGATCGACACCGATCCTTCGATGATCACGTTCACATCGATTTCAACGTCCGTACCGCACTGCAACTCACCACGCAGATCAAAGCGCGCCGGATCGCGCAGCATCACGCCTTGCTCCAGCAGCTTGTTCGCCTGACGCGCTTGGAAAGCACGCTCAAGACGCGCCAATTGAATGCGATCGTTGACACCTTCCACTTCAATGGAACTCACGGGATGCACGGCTTCGACCGCACGGCCTTCATTGTGCGCTGCTGCAATCACGTCGGTCAGGTAGTATTCACCTTGTGCGTTGTTGTTATTTAACCCAGCCAACCAACGTTTCAGATCGCCGCCTGTCGCGACCATCACACCCGTGTTGATCTCTTTAATCAGTTTCTGCTCTTCAGTGGCATCTTTCTGTTCGACGATCGCCACGACGGGGCCATTCTTACGCACAATACGACCGTAGCCGGTTGGGTTATCCAACACCACTGTCAGTAGCGCAATGCCGCCTGTTGGCTGAGCATCCAATAAACTGTCAATGGTCTCTTCTGAAATCAGCGGCACATCGCCGTACAACACCAGAATTTTTTCATCATCTTCAAACTGAGGCGACGCTTGATCCACCGCATGACCGGTGCCCAACTGTTCTGCCTGCAATACCCAGTTGACGTTTTCATCCGCCAGCGCTTGCTTCATTTGATCACCACCGTGGCCGTACACCAGATGGATGTTGTGCGCACCTAAACTATTACAGGTGTCGATGACGTGTTTCGCCATCGGTTTGCCCGCAAGCGTATGAAGCACTTTGGGCATGTTGGAATGCATACGGGTGCCTTTACCCGCAGCAAGAATCACTGCACTAAATTTCATTGGGAACCTAACTTACCTGACGTAAACACAAATAATGTCAGCATTTTAGCGGCTTAATTTGAGGGTGTTAAATGATTGGCGTAAATTTCTGATAAAAATTAAGCAAAAAGGCGACCGAACGGTCGCCTTTGGGTCTCAACATCGTTAATGGGATTAACGACGTTTCTTTGTCAACTCGATCACTCGAAGCTGAGCAATGGCTTTAGCCAGTTCACTGGCCGCTTGCGCGAAGTCCATGTCGCCATGCTGATTCTGAATGTGTTCTTCAGCGCGACGTTTGGCTTCTGCTGCCTTCGCTGCGTCTAGGTCTTCACCACGGATTGCTGTATCAGCCAGCACAGTCGCTGTGCCAGGCTGAACTTCAATGATACCACCAGAAACATAAATGATTTCTTCGTGGCCGTGCTGTTTCACAATACGCACCATTCCCGGCGTAATAGCGGTCAGCAGCGGAGTGTGGCCGTGGAAAATACCCAGCTCACCTTCGCTACCGGTCACCTGGAACGTTTCAACGAGACCGGAGAAGATTTTCTTCTCAGCACTCACGACATCCAGATGAAAGGTTATTGCTGCCATATCGCCTCCTAGTTAGCCTTATAGCTTCTTCGCATTCTCAAGAGCATCTTCGATTGCACCGCAGTACATGAACGCTTGCTCTGGAACATCGTCGTAGTCACCAGCTAACAGGCCTTTAAAGCCACGTAGAGTTTCTTTTAGTGGTACGTAAACACCTGGGTCGCCTGTAAAGACTTCCGCTACGTGGTAAGGCTGAGTAAGGAAACGCTCAATCTTACGCGCACGAGCCACGACTTGCTTATCGGATTCAGACAGTTCGTCCATACCCAAAATCGCAATGATGTCTTTCAGCTCTTTGTAACGTTGCAGTGTTTGCTGCACGCCACGCGCGATGTCGTAGTGCTCTTGACCCACAACCAGTGGATCAAGCTGACGAGATGTCGAATCCAATGGGTCGATCGCTGGGTACAGACCCATCGCTGCGATGTTACGGTTCAATACAACCGTTGCATCCAAGTGCGCAAACGTTGTTGCTGGTGACGGGTCGGTCAAGTCATCCGCAGGTACGTATACCGCCTGTACAGACGTGATAGAACCTTTTTTGGTTGACGTGATACGTTCTTGAAGTACACCCATCTCTTCAGCCAGTGTTGGCTGGTAACCTACCGCAGATGGCATACGACCCAGAAGTGCCGATACCTCTGTACCCGCAAGGGTATAACGGTAAATGTTATCGATGAACAGCAGTACGTCACGACCTTCGTCACGGAAGCGCTCAGCCATCGTCAGACCAGTCAGAGCAACACGCAGACGGTTGCCTGGTGGCTCGTTCATCTGACCGTAAACCATCGCTACTTTTGATTCTTCAGGTTTCTCGATGTTAACAACACCCGCTTCCTGCATTTCGTGGTAGAAGTCGTTACCCTCACGAGTACGCTCACCAACACCCGCAAATACAGACAGGCCGGAGTGTTGCAGTGCGATGTTGTTGATAAGTTCCATCATGTTAACGGTCTTACCTACACCTGCACCACCGAACAGACCGATTTTACCACCCTTCGCGAATGGACAAATCAAGTCAATGACTTTTACACCCGTTTCAAGCAGCTCAGTTGCGTTAGACTGCTCTTCGTAGCTTGGTGCTTCACGGTGAATCGAGTAAAGCTCTTCAGCACCGATTTCACCGCGTTCATCAATCGCATCGCCAAGGACGTTCATGATACGACCTAGCGTTTTAGTCCCTACTGGTACTGAAATTGGAGCGCCAGTGTTTTCAACTGACATTCCACGACGTAAACCATCCGAGCTACCCATTACGATTGCGCGTACTACGCCACCGCCAAGTTGTTGCTGAACTTCAAGAACCAGACGTTCTTTTGCTTCTGCAACTGTCAGAGCATCGTAAACACCTGGTACTGCGCTCTGTGGGAACTCTACGTCGACTACTGCACCGATGATCTGTACGATCTTACCTGTAGCCATCGTTAATCCTCTAAACTGTTTGTTTTACCTAAGCTTAAACCGCTGCTGCGCCGCTCACGATTTCCGACAGTTCTTGTGTAATCGCCGCCTGACGGGCTTTGTTGTACACAAGTTCTAAGTCATCAATCAGATTTGAGGCGTTGTCTGTTGCAGCCTTCATCGCAACCATTCGAGCCGCTTGCTCACAAGCAAGGTTCTCCACTACACCTTGGTAAACCTGAGACTCTACGTAGCGCAGTAGTAGCGCATCCAGCAGAGGTTTTGGTTCAGGCTCATAGATGTAGTCCCATGAATGCGCACGCTGCATATCTTCGCTGTCCGATTTAGGCAAAGGTAGCAATTGATCGATCTTTGGTTGTTGTACCATGGTGTTCACGAATTCGTTGAACACTACGTACAGACGATCCAACTCGCCGTTATCATATTTCTTCAGCATCACGCCAACAGAACCGATCAGGTCTTCCAGCGTTGGGCTATCACCCAAACCAGACACTTGAGCCGCTACTTTTGCGCCGCTGTTGTTGAAGAATGCAGTTGCTTTAGAGCCAATAATGGCCAACTCCAGCTCTGCACCCTTCTCTTTCCACGTTTGCATGTCTGTGATCGCTTTTTTGAACAAGTTAATGTTCAAGCCACCACACAAACCGCGGTCAGTTGAAATAATGATGTAACCAACACGTTTCGCTTCACGCTCTTCTAGATACGGATGACGATACTCTAGATTCGCGTTGGCGACATGACCGATCACTTTACGCATAGTTGCCGCGTATGGACGAGAAGCTTCCATGGCGTCTTGAGAACGACGCATTTTTGAAGCTGCTACCATTTCCATCGCTTTCGTAATTTTCTGAGTGCTTTTCACACTACCGATTTTATTACGTATCTCTTTTGCGCCGGCCATCGTTACTCTCCATTAGTTGGTGGCAAAATTTGCCACCGACCTATTACCAAGTTTGGGTTGCTTTGAAATCGTCAACCAGCTTCTTCAGCTGTGCTTCGATGTCATCGTTGTAAGCACCCGTCTTGTCGATCTGCGCTGCAAGTTCAGCGTATTGACCGCGAGCGTACGATAGTAGAGCTGCCTCGAAATCTAGAACTTTGCTCAGTTCTACATCGGCAAGGTAACCGCGCTCTGCTGCGTAGATAGTCAGAGCCTGATCAAAAACAGACATTGGAGCGTACTGTTTCTGTTTCATCAGTTCTGTTACTTTCTGACCGTGCTCCAGCTGACGTTTTGTTGCATCATCCAGATCCGATGAGAACTGCGCGAATGCTGCCAGTTCACGGTACGCTGCAAGTGCAGTACGGATACCGCCTGACAGTTTCTTGATGATTTTCGTCTGTGCTGAACCACCTACACGAGAAACTGAGATACCTGGGTCAACTGCTGGGCGAACACCCGCGTTGAACAGTTCAGTTTGTAGGAAGATCTGACCATCGGTAATCGAGATTACGTTAGTCGGTACGAATGCGGATACGTCACCAGCTTGGGTTTCGATGATCGGCAGCGCCGTTAGAGAACCGGTCTTGCCTTTCACTTCACCGTTCGTGAAACGTTCTACGTAATCAGCGCTTACGCGAGCAGCACGCTCAAGTAGACGTGAGTGGAGGTAGAAAACGTCACCAGGGAATGCTTCACGGCCTGGCGGACGACGTAGCAGTAGAGAAATCTGACGGTAAGCAACAGCTTGCTTAGACAGATCATCGTAAACAATCAGTGCATCTTCACCGCGATCGCGGAAGTATTCACCCATTGCACACCCAGCGTATGGCGCAAGGTATTGCAGAGCTGCAGACTCAGAAGCAGACGCTACCACAACGATAGTGTTCTTCAGAGCGCCATGCTCTTCAAGTTTACGAACCACGTTTGCGATAGTCGAAGCTTTCTGACCGATCGCGACGTAGATTGAGTAAATGCCTGAATCTTTTTGGTTGATGATCGCATCGATCGCCATCGCTGTTTTACCAGTTTGGCGGTCACCGATAACCAGCTCACGCTGACCACGGCCGATTGGAATCATCGCATCCACTGATTTATAACCAGTTTGAACAGGTTGATCAACTGATTGACGGTCGATTACGCCTGGTGCAATCACTTCTACAGGAGAAGTTAATTTTGCTTCGATTGGACCTTTACCGTCGATTGGCTCACCCAGTGTGTTCACTACGCGGCCTAACAGTTCAGGACCTACTGGTACTTCTAGAATACGACCTGTACCAGTAACTTTTTCGCCTTCCTTCAGGTCAGCATATGGGCCCATGACAACTGCACCAACCGAGTCACGCTCAAGGTTAAGTGCGAGTGCATAACGGCCACCCGGTAATTCAATCATTTCACCCTGCATCACGTCCGCTAGGCCGTGAATTCGGATAATACCATCGCTTACCGAAACGATAGTACCTTCATTGCGAGCTTCACTAACAACGTTGAAAGACTCAATACGCTGTTTAATTAGATCGCTAATTTCCGTGGAATTAAGTTGCATGCTCCAATCCCCATTAAGACTGCAAGGCATCGCTCAGGCGGTTCAAACGACCACGCGCTGAGTTATCGATGACTAAGTCTCCGGCTCGAATTACTACCCCACCAAGTAGGGTCTCATCTACACTGCAATTCAGCTGAACTTTGCGTTCCAGACGCTGCTCAAGTTTGTTGCTGATGTCTGCCAGTTGCTGCTCTGAAAGTTCAGATGCTGAAATCACTTCAACGTCGACTTTCTTCTCATGCTCTTGTTTCAGAGCATGGAATTGAGCACAAACATCCGGAAGGGCCTGTAAGCGGCCATTCTCAGCCATTACCTTCAGCAGGTTCTGACCATGTGCATCAAACTGTTCGCCACAAATTGCGACAAAGATTTCTGCCATTTTATCGGCAGAGGTCGAGCTGGTTAACAGCTCTTTCATCTGGTCGTTCTTTGCGACTTCGGCAGCGAAAACAAGCATCTGGCTCCATTGATCCAGTTGTTGTTTTTCCACCGCAAATTCAAATGCTGCTTTAGCATAGGGGCGTGCAATTGTAGTCAAATCAGACATTCGGCGCCCCCAGACTTAAAGTTTTGCAGTAATGTTGTCGAGAATATCTTTGTGCGCATCTTTATCGATCGTACGCTCAAGGATCTTCTCAGCACCAGCAATCGCCAGAGTTGCAACTTGTTTGCGCAGCTCATCGCGGGCACGGTTACGTTCGGCTTCAATCTCAGCATCAGCTTGAGCAAGGATTTTCTGGCGTTCTGCCTGAGCTTCCTCGCGCGCTTCATCCAAAATTTGCGCTTTACGTTTGTTCGCTGCCTCAATGACCTCAGTTGCTGTGCGCTTCGCTTCTTTCAGTGAATCAGAAGCGTTGGCTTGTGCTAGGTCCAAATCTTTCTTTGCACGCTCAGCAGCTTGCAAACCGTCAGCAATTTTCTTCTGACGCTCTTCAATCGCTTTAATGATTGGCGGCCATACATATTTCATGCAGAACCACACAAACAGTGCGAATGAAAGTGCTTGACCTAGCAGAGTTGCGTTCATATTCACAACAGCTACCCCTCTATATGGACTTCGTGTTAATCAAAGACAAACCACCTTGCGGGGTTTGTCGCTGGCAAAACGTGATTAACCTAGTTGACCAACAAATGGGTTCGCGAATGTGAATAGCAGTGCGATTACGATACCGATCATTGGAACCGCATCCAGCAGACCTGCAATGATGAACATCTTAACTTGCAGCATAGGAGCCATTTCTGGTTGACGAGCAGCGCCTTCCAGGAATTTACCACCTAGAAGTGCGAAACCAATCGCAGTACCAAGAGAAGCAAGACCGACGATGATACCTACGGCGATTGCAGAAAAGCTCAGTAAAGTTTCCATTACTATCTCCAATTATTGTTGTTGGCTTATGAGCCCAAATAAAAGCTAAATATTTTTTATTAATGATCACTATCTTCATGTGCCATAGACAGATAGACGATTGTCAACATCATGAACACGAAAGACTGAATCAGAATTACCAGAATATGGAAGATAGCCCACGGTAGTGAACCCAACCATTGTAGCCACCATGGTAGCATCGCTGCGATAAGAATAAATACAACCTCACCCGCGAACATGTTACCGAATAGACGCATACCCAGTGAGAGTGGTTTAGCCAGTAGCGACACCACTTCAATAAGCAGGTTAAACGGAATCATAATTGGGTGATTGAATGGGTGTAACGCCAATTCTTTCGCAAACCCACCTAGACCTTTCACTTTGATGCTGTAGTAAATCATCAGAGCGAACACGCCTAGAGCCATAGCCATGGTGATGTTCACATCAGCAGACGGGACCACTTTTAAGTAAGGGATACCGAGCCAATGCTGTGCTGGATACGGCAAGAAATCAATTGGCACTAAGTCCATGATGTTCATTAGCAATACCCAACAAAAGATAGTCAGTGCCAGCGGTGCTATTAGCGGATTGCGTCCATGGAAGGTGTCTTTGACGTTGGTATCGACAAATTCAACCACTATTTCAACAAAACACTGTAGCTTGCCTGGTACACCCGCTGTTGCTTTCTTGGCCACAGAACGGAACACCCAAAGGAAGATCAGTCCAGTAAACAAAGAAAAAAACAGGCTATCGATATGTACGTTCCAGAAACTTGTCTCCTCCGCAACCAGACCTAACTTGTACAACGATAGGTTGGAAAGGTGGTGTTCAATGTATCCGGACGATGTTAGCGCTTCACCTGGCGCAGCCATAACTCATCCTATTTTTTGTTGTTAATGAAAAGCACTGGCGCACAGATATTAATACCTAGAGCCAGCAAATAGGTTAGTTTTAGGGGAACAAGTTCCACCTGCATATACATGTAGGCGACAGAGAACAGTGCGATAGTGATGAGGATTTTAAGTGTTTCACCTGTGTAGAAAGAGGCCGTAATTCGCTTTGCAGCACGAGCTCCACTAAACATAAAAGCACACAGCGCAAAAACTGCATTAGCGAAGACAAAAATGCCCCCACCAATCAGCGCTGAAATTCCCCATTCAGCATTTACGGCAATCGCCATCCCTGCTGCCACAACCATAACCGCGCCGAACTGGATCATTAACAATTGCTTTGCAAGCGCTCGTCCTGGCCTAGCTAACGCAGCTACCATGTATTCGTACCTCTAGTAATGTCCAGCACACAACATATTGCTGGAGCCGGAAATTGGCGAAAATTATACGGTGACATCAATTGATTGCAATTACAACGCTGCAAAAAGTTACAATTTTGTTTACACACCGACATATTTCGCTAAAGAAATCTTATTTTTCACAATTGATTTAAATCAATTATCTCACTTAGCCTTGTAGCTTGGCAATTAGTTGCTCGAATTTGTGAGGCTCATCAAGACTTATCGTGACTTTTGACTTTCCGCTTTTTGAACGGACGATTGACACTTTTGCCCCGAGTTTTTCACTCAGATTTTGTGACATTTGTTGTATTTCTACGTCTTCTGGCACATTTTTTACATCAGAGTGCTCTGAGAGGCATTTTTTTACGAGTTGTTCAGTTTGGCGCACCGTCAGTTGTTTCTTCGCAACCCGAGCAGCCACTTCAATTTGCTGCTCACCGTCGAGCATCAACAGCGCGCGAGCATGGCCCATTTCTAACTGACGCGTCTCTACCAAACGTTTCACGCTGTCGTCCAGTTGGTTCAAACGCAGCAAGTTACTCACCGTGGCGCGCGACTTACCGATCACATCCGCAACTTGTTGATGAGTCAGTTTGAATTCATCCTGCAAGCGTTCTAGCGCTTGTGCCTCTTCGATCACATTCAGATCTTCACGCTGAATATTTTCGATCAACGCCATGGCGATCGCCGCACGATCGTCGACGCGCTTCACCAAACACGGCACTTGCTTGAGGCCGGCTTGACGCGCCGCTCGCCAGCGACGTTCACCGGCAATAATTTCGTAACCACCCAACGCCAGTGGACGCACCACGATCGGCTGAATGATGCCTTGAGATTGAATGGAGGCAGCCAGTTCTTCCAGCGCCTCCGGCGACATATCTTTACGGGGTTGGTACATACCCGGCTTCAGGTTGGTGATCACAAGATCGGTCAACTCACCCTCGCTAGACATAGCTTGGCTTTGAGAGGCCACGTGTTGTTTCTCACGAGCCAGAGAGCTGGTGGACAGCAGTGCGTCCAGCCCTTTTCCTAAACCACGTTTAGTCATGCACACGAATCCTTTAGTTGGTGTTATGCGGGTACTTCTTCACGACGTAACATTTCGCCTGCCAACGCGAGATACGCTTTGGCTCCGGCCGAATACTTGTCGTAATACATGGCAGGTTTGCCATGACTTGGCGCCTCAGCGAGGCGAACGTTGCGAGGGATAACTGTGCGGTACACCTTGTTGCCAAAGTGTTTTTTTAATTGATCAGAAACTTCGTTAGCGAGTCGGTTGCGTGGATCGTACATGGTACGAAGCAGACCTTCGATCTTCAGATTGTCATTCACCACCGCAGCTAACTTACTGATGGTATCCATTAACGCCGTTAAACCTTCCAAGGCAAAGTACTCGCATTGCATCGGTACTAAAACCGAATCGGCTGCCGCCATCGCATTGATTGTAAGGAGGTTTAAAGAAGGAGGACAATCGATAAAGATGAAATCATAGTTATCACGAACTGACGCGAGAGCGTTCTTCAAACGCACCTCACGCGCAAACACTTCCATCAGTTTGATCTCGGCTGCCGTCACGTCGCCATTGGCTGCAATCAGGTCGTAATGACCTGTGGTCTTACGACACACCACTTCTTCAAATGGGGCTTCTTCGACCAACAGCTCGTACGCAGTGGCATCAACCTGATATTTATCCACACCGCTGGCCATAGTTGCATTGCCTTGCGGGTCGAGATCAATCACCAGCACTTTGCGTTTGGTGGCCGCCATTGAGGCCGCCAAATTAATACAAGTTGTTGTTTTTCCTACGCCACCCTTCTGGTTAGCGATCGCTACGATTTTACCCACGGCCGTGCCTCGTTATTATCCCTTGCGCGATAAGATTACAAGATGACGCTCACCTTCCAACTCAGGAACTTTCAAAGCTTTGATATCGATCACAGAACACCATTCCGGCAGCTGTTCAATCTCATCTTGCGGTAATTGCCCTTTCAGCGCTAAGAAGACACCGGTTTTAGCACGCGGTAAGTGATGGCACCACTCCACCATGTCCGTGATGGAAGCGAACGCACGACTCAACACACCGTCAAAACCGTCTTCACCACCGTCAAACTCTTCCACGCGGCTCTGAACCGGCATGACATTGGTGATGTTCAGTTCATGCAAGACCTGTTTGATAAAGCGAATCCGCTTACCCAAACTATCCAACAAAACAAAGCTCTTGGTCGGGTTCATGATCGCCAAAGGAATCCCCGGCAGACCTGGCCCCGTCCCTACATCAATAAAACGCTCCCCCACCAACAGCGGGCTCACCACAATACTATCCATAATGTGCTTCACGAGCATGTCAGACGTGTCGCGTACGGATGTCAGATTATAGGCTTTGTTCCATTTGTTGAGCAGCTCGACATAACCAACCAACTGCTCACGTTGACGCTCAGACACGTCAAGGTCGGTCTGAGCAATCAGGGCATCAAGTTTAACGCGTAGTGAATTCATTACGCGGCTTCTCCTTTCTTGAGTAGGCCGTGTTTTTTCAGGTGCACCAGCAGAATGGAGATCGCCGCAGGAGTGATTCCCGAAATGCGTGACGCAATACCGATACTTTCCGGTTTCGCGTTATTGAGCTTCATCACCACTTCGTTTGACAAACCTTTGACCGCTTTGTAATCGAGGTCGATGGGCAGTTTGGTGTGCTCATGACGCAGAGATTTTTCGATCTCATCTTGCTGACGCTGAATGTAACCGTCGTATTTCACTTGAATTTCAACTTGTTCCGCGGCTTCACGATCCTCAAGCGCAGGAGCAAAGGCCGACAACGAAGTCAGCAAGTCGTACGTCATTTCAGGGCGACGTAGCAGATCTTCACCACTGGCTTCACGCGACATCGGCGTTTTCAGCAGTGCGTTAAGCGCGTCAACACCGTCAGAATTCGGGTTCATCCAGGTCTCTTTCAGACGTTGACGTTCGGTTTCCATGTGTTCAATCTTCTGATTGAAACGTGCCCAACGCGCATCGTTGATCAAGCCCAGTTCACGGGCTTTTTCAGTCAAACGTAGATCGGCATTGTCTTCACGCAGCAGCAAACGGTATTCCGCACGCGATGTGAACATGCGGTACGGTTCTTTGGTGCCCATGGTTGATAAATCGTCAATCAGCACGCCGACATACGCTTGGTCACGACGTGGGCTCCAGCCCTCTTTGTCTTGGCTAAACAAGCTCGCGTTCAGACCCGCCATCAGGCCTTGCGCTGCCGCTTCTTCGTAACCGGTGGTGCCGTTGATCTGGCCAGCAAAGAACAAGCCTTGAATAAACTTGGTTTCAAAGGTCTGTTTTAGATCGCGTGGATCAAAGAAATCGTATTCGATCGCATAGCCCGGACGGACAATATGCGCATTTTCAAACCCTTTCATCGAACGCACGATCTGCACTTGCACGTCAAAAGGCAAACTGGTGGAGATGCCGTTTGGATACAGTTCTGTGGTTGTCAGACCTTCCGGTTCGATGAAAATTTGGTGGCTGTTTTTATCCGCAAAACGCATGACTTTGTCTTCAATCGACGGACAGTAACGCGGCCCAATCCCTTCAATCACACCCGCATACATTGGGCTGCGATCGAGGTTGGCACGAATCACGTCATGCGTTTTCTCGTTGGTGTGCGTGATGAAACATGGAATCTGACGCGGATGATGCTCGCGTTTGCCCATGAATGAGAACACCGGTGTTGGATTGTCACCGTGTTGCGCTTCCAATATCGAGAAATCGACACTATTGGCATCGATGCGAGGAGGTGTGCCGGTTTTCAGACGATCCACGCGGAATGGCAATTCACGCAGACGCTGTGCTAAAGCGATCGATGGTGGATCGCCTGCGCGGCCACCAGAGAAGTTTTCCAAGCCAATGTGGATCTTTCCGCCCAAGAAGGTGCCCACGGTCAATACCACGGCTTTGGCGCGGAATTTGAGCCCCATTTGGGTCACCACACCACGCACTTGATCGTTTTCAACGATCAGATCATCCGCCGCTTGTTGGAACAGCGTCAGATTGGGGGTGTTTTCCAACGTATGGCGAACGTACGCTTTGTACAGTGCACGGTCGGCCTGAGCACGTGTCGCACGTACCGCTGGCCCTTTTGAGGCGTTCAGTGTGCGAAATTGAATACCCGCATGATCGATGGCTTCTGCCATCAGACCACCCATCGCATCCACTTCTTTAACTAAGTGGCCTTTACCAATACCGCCGATTGCTGGATTACAGGACATCTGTCCCAGTGTGTCGATATTGTGAGTGAGAAGTAACGTACGTTGGCCTGTACGAGCGGCTGCGAGCGCGGCTTCCGTTCCTGCGTGACCGCCACCAACCACAATGACGTCAAATGTTTCGTGATAAAGCATGAACGACCTCAGGTATTCATTGAGCGAAGAGATAAAATAAAAGAGACGTATTCTACCTTCTTTCCATTGGCTAGAAAATCGCTTTTCTGCTTTTTTCCATCCCGAGTGTTTAACTAAATAATATATAAAGATCTATTTAGAGATCTTTTATTGGATCTATTATTAGGATCGACGATCTCTGTGGATAAGTGAAAAATGATCAACGAGATCATGGATCTTCTCTTGATCAGAACATGTGATCATCACCTGATCTGTTCGAGGATTAGCTGGGATCAAAAATGGCAGTTATTCACAGAGGGTAATTTGGATCTAAGTTGTTATTTGGATAACTATAGGTTGATCACCGGATAAGCGCAGAGTTATGCACAGCCCTTCGCGTGAATCGATACTGCCTTTTTCTGACGAAAGCGTGAAAAAACATTCACAGCGGGGCACGTTCCCTTTCTTGAGATTTAAAAAAAGCGACCGATGGCCGCTTCACAGACCGATTAGAACGCTTCCATGCGCTCATTGAGCCACACTTCGGCGGCATCTTCCGGCACGGGATACTCTTGCACATCGATGGTAAAGCAGTCCGCAAGCGGTGTTGCCCCAATATCTTCGAGCAAATCAAACGCGTGTTGGCCCGCGGCACAGAACGTGTCATAACTTGAGTCGCCTATGGCCACCACGGCAAATGTCAGATCGCGGGTGTTGGGGGGGGTGGCTTGTAGCGCCTGAATAAACGGTTGGATGTTGTCTGGGTAATCGCCTGCGCCGTGCGTCGATGTGATGATCAACCACGTTCCTTGCACAGGAATCTCTGCCAATTGTGGCTGATTGTGAATCGTGGTCTCTTTTCCCTGCGCCTGCAGCAAATCGCTGAGGTGATCTCCGACGTATTCTGCGCCGCCTAAGGTACTGCCTGTGATGATGTGAATCATATAAAACCCCGAGCTGTTTCGTCTTAAACGAAAGAAGTGAATAATCGACTTGGGTGAGAAGAATACAGGGGTAAGCTGTGGATAGTAAAGGGCAAGATCGTGTACCCACGCTATCAAGAAAGGATCCTGCCTGTGCACAAGCTTCTCCACAAGGGGGATCGCGCCTAAGGGATCATTCTCGGTCAAAGGTCATGTGGTGCAGGGAAGGCGGGGAAAATGAGTTGACAAAAAGGCAAAGAAACGCGGGCGTATCACAAAAAATAGGCTAAGCGCTGAGTCACGCTTAGCCTTCATCAATTACTTGCCGATACAGAATGAGGAGAAGATGCGCCCGAGTAGGTCGTCTGAACTGAATTCCCCGGTGATCTCATTGAGATGTTGCTGCGCCAGACGCAGCTCTTCTGCCAGAATCTCTCCCGCCATGTAGCCTTCCAGTTGCTGCTGACCAATGCTCAGGTGTTCTGCGGCACGTTCCAGCGCATCGAGGTGGCGGCGGCGCGCCATAAAGCCGCCTTCTTGATTGCCGGTAAAGCCCATGCACGCTTTCAAGTGTGAACGCAGCGCATCGACGCCTTCACCGGTTTTCGCCGATAGGCGGATCAGCGTGGGTTGATTCACGTGGCAGATCCCCAGCGTTTCGCCGGTTTGATCGACTTTATTGCGGATCACGGTCATGCCCATGCTGTCGGGTAGGCGATCGACAAAATCGGGCCAAATGTCTTTGGGATCGGTGGCGCTGGTGGTGGTGCCGTCAACCATAAACAGAACACGGTCCGCTTGCGCGATTTCGTCCCACGCTCGCTCGATGCCAATTTTTTCCACTTCATCCGACGCTTCCCGCAAACCGGCGGTGTCGATGATGTGCAGTGGCATGCCGTCGATGTGAATGTGTTCACGCAAGACATCACGCGTGGTGCCGGCAATATCGGTCACAATCGCAGACTCTTTGCCAGATAGCGCGTTCAGCAGGCTGGATTTCCCGGCGTTCGGACGGCCTGCAATTACCACTTTCATCCCTTCACGCATGATGGCACCTTGATTGGCTTCTTGGCGCACCGCGTTGAGGTTGTCGATGATGGCTTGTAGGTCGCCGGAGACTTTGCCGTCGGCAAGAAAGTCGATTTCTTCTTCCGGAAAATCAATTGCTGCTTCGACGTAGATGCGCAGATGGATCAGCGATTCCACCAGCGTATGGATGCGTTTGGAAAACTGCCCCTGCAGCGATTTGAGCGCTGATTTGGCTGCTTCTTCGGAGCTAGCGTCGATTAAGTCGGCAATCGCTTCCGCTTGTGTCAGGTCCATCTTGTCGTTAAGAAACGCGCGCTCAGAGAACTCGCCCGGACGCGCCGGACGCACGCCAGGAATCATCAGAATGCGTTTGATGAGCATATCCATGACCACAGGGCCGCCATGGCCTTGCAGCTCCAGTACGTCTTCACCGGTAAACGAGTGCGGGTTTGGGAAGAAGAGCGCGATGCCCTGATCCAGTTCAACCCCCGACTCTGTTTTGAAAGGCAGGTATTCTGCGTAACGTGGCTTGAGCGTGCGGCCGGTCACTGCCAGCGCCACTTCCGTGGCTTTGGGACCTGAAACGCGAATAATGCCAACGCCACCACGACCCGGAGCCGTGGCTTGCGCGACGATAGTATCGGTAGTCATAACCTTACCTGTAAAAAAATCGAATTAGCGTCATTGTAATCAGCAAGCAACAAAAAGGCGACCTTTTGGCCGCCTTTGCTGATTCGCTTCGTGCTTACTTGGAGTGTAAGCCTTTTTTCTCCAGACCTTTGTAAATCAAAGTCTGTTGAATCAGAGTCACGATGTTCGATACCAACCAGTACAGCACCAAACCTGACGGGAAGAACAGGAAGAAGAACGTAAACATAACCGGCATAAAGGTCATGATCTTCTGCTGCATTGGATCCGTCACGGTGGTTGGGCTCATTTTCTGGATGAAGAACATACTTGCACCCATCAACAATGGCAGGATGTAGTACGGGTCTTGTGCTGACAAGTCGTGAATCCAACCAAAGAATGGTGAGTGACGCAGTTCAACCGATTCCATCAGGGCCCAGTACAGCGAAATGAAGATAGGCATCTGTAGGAAGATAGGTAGACAGCCACCCAGCGGGTTCACTTTCTCTGTCTTGTACAGTTCCATCATTTCTTGGCTCATGCGCTGACGGTCATCGCCGATGCGCTCACGCATGGCTTGCAGTTTTGGTTGCAGCATGCGCATTTTCGCCATGGAGGTGTACTGCGCTTTAGTCAGCGGGTACATCGCACCACGTACGATGAAGGTCAGACAGATGATTGCCACACCCCAGTTACCAACGAATGACTGAATCACAGACAGTAGCCAGTGCAGTGGTTTCGCGATGAACCATAGCCAGCCGTAGTCAACCACGAGGTCAAGGTTTGGCGCAGTGGCCGCCATTTGGTCTTGTAGTTTAGGACCAACCCACAGGGTGGCTTTGAAATCAGCTTGTTGGCCATCTGCGATGGTTTTGTTTGGCATGCGGACGCCAATGTCACCTAGGTTGCCGATCACGCGAGAGTACAGGTTGGTGCCTGGCTCGTTGCGTGGAATCCATGCAGACGCAAAGTAGTGTTGGATCATCGCTGCCCAACCTTGACCGTTGGCGAGGTTCATCGCAAGGTTGCGATCCTGCATGTCGTCAAAGCTGTATTTTTTGTAACGCGTATCTTCAGTTGAGTAAGCGCCGCCACGGTAAGTTGGCATCGCTAGGCTACCGCCAGAATCGAGCAGGTTTTGACGCAGGTGTGCGTACATGCCCAGAGTGGCGTTGTTGCCTGAGTGGTTCACCACGTTGAATTCAACGTCAACCGCGTAGTTCCCACGTTTGAGCACGAATGTTTTGGTGTATTCAAGGCCGTTGGCTTGGTAAGTCATCGGAATGCGCAGTTCATCTTGGCCGTCAGCCAGCGTGAAGCTGTCTGCGTCAACCGTGTAGGTTGGGCGATTGTTGCTGCTCAGATCGATCCCTTGAGGGCCGATCAGGCCGCTTTGTGCGATGAATTGATGACCTTGTGTATTTTTCAATAGGACGAATGGGTTTTCTGAGTCCAATTCGTCAGAGTATTGGTTCAGTTTTGCTGTGACCACATCACCACCAACTGTGTCGATAGACAGAGTCAGTACATCTGTAGTGACGGTAATCACTTTGGCCGCAGCACTGTTTTGCGATGGTGCTGGATCGAACTCATCGGCTAAAGACGGTGCAGGGACGGCACTGCTGGTTTGAGCCTGCTCAACCGCTTGAGGTGCTGGGTTCTTCGCTACTTGCCACTGTTGGAAAAGTAAAAAAGAAACCAGAGCCAAAGCGATTAACAGGATATTACGTTGAGAATCCATCGTTATTTATCTCTGTCGTGTTTTTGGACTGGTGGAACGGGGTCAAATCCCCCTTCGTTCAAAGGGTGGCATTTTAATAGACGTTTGCCGGATAACCAACACCCTTTTACAAATCCGTGAGCTCTCAACGCTTCTATCGCATAAGTAGAGCAAGTGGGAGTAAATCGGCAACGCGGGCCGATCAGCGGACTAATAAACCACTGGTATAGTCGGACTAAACCAATGGCTAGCCACGTGAAGGGCGTGAAAGGCGATGCCATAACTTGTCGAACAAAGTGAACATTTCCTCATTGCTCAAATCTTGGGCGCTTTTCTTCGCAATGACAACATAATCTTTGTGTGCAAGTTTGTGTTGATTGAGACGAAAGCTTTCGCGGGCCAAACGCTTGAAGCGGTTACGACCAACGGCTGTCTTGATTTGTTTCTTAGGAACCGCTAACCCTAAACGAGGATGAGAAAGGTTATTATCGCGTGCAATGATGGTGAAATGGGGGGAGCCTGCTCGGTGAGCTTGCTGAAAGACATTTTGATAATGCTCGGGAGTTAACAAACGTAACTCCCGATTAAATGCGTACGTACTCAAAATAAGCTAGCGATTATTTTGACAGGCGCTTACGGCCTTTTGCACGACGTGCATTAATTACTTTACGACCGTTCGCAGTCGCCATGCGTGCACGGAAACCGTGAGTACGCTTGCGCTTTAGAACTGTAGGTTGAAAAGTGCGTTTAGACATGGTTATTACCTTTACTGATCAGTAGTTTTTAGGTTCATAAAACCCGGCGTGGGCAATACGTCTTCTCTGTATATAAAAGAAAGGACATTCCGACGCCTCTCAACAAAGAGGCGGAATTGTAATCACAGTCACAAAAGGTGTCAATGATTGGGTTTGCCGAAACTCGATTCCAACGAACGAAAAACGTTCAGGCTCGGGCTTCATACTTTCCGGTCGGCCGATTATACGGAGTCTCGATAAAATCTCAAGGATCCTTAATCGATCCCGACCTGATTCAGGAATTTTCTGAGGCGTGGATCCTGTGGATGGTCAAAGATATCCTGTGGAGAACCTTGCTCAACAATATTCCCTTCCGCCATAAAGATCACGCGGTCGGCGACCTCTTTGGCAAATTGCATTTCGTGAGTCACCACCAGCATGGTTTGGTGCTGGGTGGCGAGTTTTTTCATGAGCCCCAGCACTTCGCCCACCCATTCTGGGTCTAGCGCAGAGGTGGGTTCATCAAACAGCAGCAGTTCCGGCTGCAGCGCCATCGCACGGCCAATACCGACGCGTTGCTGCTGGCCGCCCGAAAGCGCTGCTGGGTAGCTGTCGCCGCGATCGCCCAGACCAATGTCTTCGAGGATCTGCTGCGCACGCTGTAGCGCTTGATCTTTTTTCCAGCCACGCACGGTGATGAGGCCTTCCGCAATGTTCTGACGTGCGGTGAGGTGAGCAAACAGCGCGTAGTTCTGAAACACGAATCCGGTTTTGCGGCGCAGGGCCAGCACTTCGGCTTTGGTGTGTTTTTGGGTATCGACGCTGACATCATCAATGGTGATGGTGCCTTGGTCGGCCTGCTCAAGAAAGTTCACGCAGCGTAGCAGAGTGGATTTACCGGTGCCGCTGGAGCCGATAATCACAATGATTTCACCCTGATTGATGGTGATATCGATGCCTTTTAGTACCTCGGCATCGCCAAAGCGTTTATGAATGTTGGATAACGTGATCATCGTACATACGCCTTATTCAGTTTGTTCTCTGCCCAAATCTGCACGCGGGTCAGAACCATCACGACCGCCCAGTAAATCAGTGCGACGGCCAGGAAGGCTTCAAAGAAGCGAAAGCTGGAGGAGGCTTCCATCTGCGCTTTGGCCATGATTTCCGCCACGCCGAAGGTAAATGCCAGTGAGGTCGATTTGATCATGTCGATGAAGTAGTTCATCAATGACGGCAGCGCGACGCGGCTGGCTTGCGGCAAAATAATGCGGCGCATCGCTTGCCCCGTGGTCATGCCGACCGACAGGCTGGCTTCCATCTGGCTGCGGTCGATACCGATGATCGCCGCGCGAATGGTTTCGGCCATGTAGGCAGCAAAGTGCAGCGTCAAACCGATTACGGCCGCGCTAAACGCATCAATGCCGATTAATAGTGGGAAAATCTGCGGTAGGCCGTAGTACAACAGAAACATTTGTACCAGCAGCGGTGTGCCACGAAAGAAGCTGATGTACAACTGGCTCAGGGCGTTCAACACCGGCACTTTGAACACGCGGATGTTGGCCAGCAGCACGGACAAAATCAGCGCAAAGAACATGCCCCACACCGCCATTTCCATGGTGGTGCTCAGATACTTGAGCAGGATCGGCATCAGCCCCAGCATGTATTGAAAATCAAACCCCATTTACGTCCCCCTAAAGACAACAAAAGGCGGAATCCTGCGATTCCACCTTATTGATTCGGCTGTTGGTCTCAGTTATTTGGTAATATCCGTACCGAACCATTTCTCAGAAATCTGGCTCAGTGTACCGTCTGCACGCATCGCAGCAAGTGCTTGGTTCACTTCCGACTGCAATTTATGGCCTTTCTCGTTGTTCAGGAATGGCCACGCGTTGGCGATGGTTTCAAATGGAGACCCTGCCAATTGCAATGGCAGACCTGTTTTATCAATTACTTCCAGCACAGAGAGGCGGTCCATCACGAACGCATCGATGCGGCCCAGCGCGACATCACGTTCAAAACCGGTATCGTAGGTTTTGATGTTGATTTTGCCGTCTTTGTCGTGCGCACGCAGCAGTTGTTCGAAGTTTGACCCCAAGTTCACCGCCACGGTTTTACCGGCCAGGTCTTCGATGCCTTGAATGCTGTCGTTGCCTTTACGCACGGCGATTTGCGCGCCATCGATGACATACGGTGCCGAGAACAGGTATTTCGCCTGACGCTCTTTGGTCATGGTGATCTGATTCGAGATGGTGTCAATGCGGCCAGTTTCCAGCAAACCAAACAAACCTGAGAAGTTTGAGGTCACGTATTCCACATGGTAATCGTTGCGTTTACCGATCTCGTTCCACACATCCACTTCAAAACCTTGCAGTTGGTCTTGCTTGACGAAGGTGAATGGGAAGTAACGACCCGACATCCCGACTTTGATGTCTGTTGCGGCTTGTACAGTCGCGGCGGATAGAGCAAGCGCGGCCACTGCCAATTTAATCCAGTTTTTCATCTTGTGACTCCTTATGATTATAGGGCGTGATATTACTGGTAAATAACTTAATAGAATAAATAACCAGTTGTTATTAACCATAACTGGACGATCACCCATTTTTGGGGATAACTCCGGTTGATCATTGAATCTGTGGATCACTGTGTGAGTAAATTTAGGACGTGCTGTGTGGATCTTGCCAACTGATGAGAAAATATTGTGAATAACTTGGATCTTATTCACTGGATCGTGGATCAATCGCTGGCGATCTGAGTTATCAACAGGTAGAATTGCCAATCTTTACCGATCATTGATTTAGAGTGAGAGAATCGTGTCATCTTCGCTTTGGTTGCAGTGCCTGCAACAGCTTCAAGAGGAGCTACCAGCCGCAGAATTCAGCATGTGGGTTCGTCCGTTACAAGCGGAGCTCAATGACAATACTCTCACTTTGTTTGCACCCAACCGTTTTGTGCTCGATTGGGTTCGTGACAAATACATCAACAACATCAACCGCCTGTTGAAAGACTTTTGCGGTCATGATGTGCCGAGCCTACGGTTTGAAGTGGGCAGCCGCCGGGTGGTGGCGCCAAAACCGACTCAAAAACGCACCGCTGCGGATGTGGCGGCAGAGTCTTCTGCGCCTGCGCAACTGGCACAACGTAAACCGATTCACAAAACCTGGGACGATGATGCGGCCAATGCGCCGGAAATTACCTATCGTTCCAACATGAATCCAAAGCACAAATTCAATAACTTTGTCGAAGGTAAGTCGAACCAGCTCGGCCTTGCGGCTGCGCGTCAGGTCTCCGACAATCCGGGGGCGGCCTACAACCCACTGTTTTTATACGGCGGGACCGGTTTGGGTAAAACGCACTTGCTGCATGCGGTGGGCAATGCCATCGTCGACAACAACCCGAACGCCAAAGTGGTCTACATGCACTCGGAACGTTTCGTGCAGGACATGGTGAAAGCGCTGCAAAACAACGCGATTGAAGAGTTCAAACGCTATTACCGCAGTGTGGATGCACTCCTGATCGATGACATTCAATTCTTTGCCAATAAAGAGCGTTCGCAAGAAGAATTTTTCCATACTTTCAACGCGCTGTTGGAAGGAAACCAGCAAATCATTTTGACATCCGACCGTTATCCAAAAGAGATCAACGGGGTGGAAGATCGCCTCAAATCCCGCTTTGGCTGGGGACTGACTGTTGCGATCGAGCCACCTGAGCTGGAAACGCGCGTCGCAATCTTGATGAAAAAAGCCGAAGATCACCAAATTCATCTGCCGGATGAAGTGGCGTTCTTTATTGCAAAACGTCTGCGTTCAAACGTGCGTGAGTTGGAAGGGGCGCTGAACCGCGTGATTGCCAATGCCAACTTTACCGGTCGCCCGATCACCATCGATTTCGTGCGTGAAGCACTGCGCGATCTGTTGGCGCTACAAGAGAAACTGGTCACCATCGACAACATTCAAAAGACCGTTGCCGAATACTACAAGATTAAAGTCGCGGATCTGCTCTCCAAACGTCGTTCACGCTCAGTGGCGCGCCCTCGTCAATTGGCGATGGCACTGTCGAAAGAGCTGACCAACCACAGCTTGCCGGAAATCGGCGACGCGTTTGGGGGGCGTGACCACACGACCGTGCTGCATGCGTGTCGTAAGATCGAACAACTGCGCGAAGAAAGCCACGATATTAAAGAAGACTATTCGAACCTGATTCGAACCCTGTCTTCGTAACATCACGCGATACTGAGCGCGGATGTGTCACGTCGTTTATCCAATCTCGTTTAAGAGCACACTATGAAATTTACGATTGAACGTAGTCACTTCATTAAACCACTGCAACAAGTATCCGGCACGTTAGGCGGGCGAGCAACGTTGCCGATTTTGGGTAACTTGCTGCTGAAAGTGGAAGACAATCAGCTCTCCATGACCGCGACGGATCTGGAAGTTGAACTGGTCAGCCGCGTGACGCTGGAAGGTGATTTCGAAGCGGGCACCACCACGGTGCCAGCGCGCAAATTCCTCGACATCTGCCGTGGTCTGCCGGATGCGGCGGTGATCACGGTGGTGCTGGAAGGCGATCGCGTGCAAGTGCGCTCAGGGCGCAGCCGCTTCTCTTTAGCAACCTTACCCGCCAGCGATTTCCCGAACATTGAAGATTGGCAAAGCGAAGTGGAATTGTCGCTGACCCAAGGCGAACTGCGTGGCCTGGTTGAGAAAACACAGTTTTCGATGGCCAACCAAGACGTGCGTTACTACCTCAACGGCATGCTGTTTGAAATTGACGGCAGCACGTTGCGCAGCGTGGCGACCGATGGTCACCGCATGGCGGTGTCGCAAACCGAACTGGGCGCAGATTTCGCCAACAAGCAAATTATCGTACCGCGCAAAGGGGTACTGGAACTGGTGAAACTGCTGGATGCGCCTGAGCAACCAGTGGTGCTGCAAATCGGTAGCTCAAACCTGCGTGCTGAAGTGAACAACTTTGTGTTTACTTCCAAGCTGGTTGATGGCCGTTTTCCGGATTATCGCCGCGTATTGCCGCAAAATACCAACAAAACGCTACAAGCGGGCTGTGATGAATTGCGCCAAGCGTTTTCGCGTGCCGCGATTCTGTCAAACGAGAAATTCCGGGGCGTACGCGTCAATCTGGATGGCGGCGAAATGCGCATTACCGCCAACAACCCAGAACAGGAAGAAGCCGAAGAGATGCTTGACGTCAACTTCGACGGCGAAGCGATCGAAATCGGTTTTAACGTCAGCTACGTGCTGGATGTACTCAACACCCTGCGGTGTGAAAACGTGCGCGTCTCGATGTCCGATGCAAACGCCAGTGCGCTGATTGAAAACGTCGATGATGACAGCGCCATGTACGTGGTGATGCCCATCCGCCTGTAATTCATGACGATTGCGCTATGCCGCTTACTCGACTGATTGTTCAGCAATTTCGCAACATTAAAGCCTGTGATATTCCGCTATCATCAGGCTTTAACTTTCTTATTGGCCCCAACGGCAGTGGCAAAACCAGCGTGCTGGAAGCCATTTATCTGCTCGGTCATGGCCGCTCGTTCAAGAGCACTCTGACGGGGCGTGTGATTCAGAATGAGTGCTCAGAACTCTTTGTTCACGGTCGTTTTTTGACCTCGGATCAATTTGAGCTACCGATTGGCATTAATAAGCAGCGCGATGGCTCAACAGAGGTTAAAATAGGCGGTCAATCTGGGCAAAAGTTAGCGCAACTGGCTCAGGTGTTACCGCTGCAATTGATTCACCCGGAAGGGTTTGAATTGCTGACGGACGGACCGAAACAACGTCGTGCGTTTATCGACTGGGGCGTGTTTCACACTGAAGTGGCATTCTTTGATGCCTGGGGCCGATTCAAACGGCTCAACAAACAGCGCAATGCGCTGCTCAAGACCGCGAGCAGTTATCGCGAGCTCAGCTATTGGGATCAAGAACTGGCCAGACTGGCGGAAAACATCGACCAGTGGCGCGGGGCCTATGTTGAGCAGATGAAACGTGTGGCAGAGGAGTTATGTCGCACATTTTTGCCGGAATTCGAGATTACATTGAAGTATTATCGAGGCTGGGAAAAAGAGACGCCGTATCATGAGATACTGCAAAAAAACTTCGAACGTGATCAATTGCTTGGATACACGTTCAGCGGTCCTAACAAAGCAGATTTAAAGATAAAAGTGAACGGAACACCAGTGGAAGATGTTCTGTCACGAGGCCAGCTCAAATTGATGGTCTGCGCCCTGCGTGTCGCGCAAGGGCAGCATTTGACCGAGCTGACCGGGAAGCAATGCATCTATTTGATTGATGATTTTGCTTCCGAACTCGATAGCCAACGTCGTAAGCGTCTCGCTGACTGCTTGAAAGCGACGGGGGCACAAGTTTTTGTAAGTTCTATTACTGAAAGCCAGGTTGCCGACATGGTCGAGCCGAACAGCAAGATGTTTCATGTGGAACATGGCACAATAGGGCAAGGATAAATAGTGAGAGAGTAACTCATGTCGAATAATTACGATTCATCGAGTATTAAAGTACTGAAGGGTCTAGACGCGGTACGTAAGCGTCCGGGTATGTACATCGGCGACACTGATGATGGCACCGGTCTGCACCACATGGTTTTTGAGGTGGTGGATAACTCGATTGATGAAGCGTTAGCGGGTTACTGTAAAGACATCATCGTGACCATTCACGAAGATAACTCGGTATCGGTCAGCGATGACGGTCGTGGTATTCCGACCGAGCTCCACCCTGAAGAAAAAGTGTCTGCGGCAGAAGTCATCATGACGGTTCTGCACGCCGGCGGTAAGTTTGATGACAACTCCTACAAAGTATCCGGTGGTCTGCACGGGGTTGGTGTGTCGGTGGTGAACGCCCTGTCGGAAAAAGTGGTCCTGACCATTCACCGCGGTGGCAAAGTGCACACCCAAACCTACCGTCACGGTGTTCCTGAAGCGCCATTGGCGGTCGTGGGTGATACCGATCGCAGCGGCACCATGGTCCGTTTCTGGCCAAGCGCTGAAACCTTTACCAACATCGAATTCCATTACGAAATTCTGGCGAAACGCCTGCGCGAGCTGTCGTTCTTGAACTCTGGCGTGTCCATCAAGCTGGTGGATGAGCGCGAAGACAACAAACAAGATCACTTCATGTACGAAGGCGGTATTCAAGCGTTTGTAAACCACCTGAACCGCAACAAAACGCCCATCCACGAGAAAGTATTCCACTTCAACTCTGAACGTGAAGATGGCATCAGCGTGGAAGTGGCGATGCAGTGGAACGATGGTTTCCAAGAAAGCATTTACTGTTTCACCAACAACATTCCACAGCGCGATGGTGGGACGCACTTGGCCGGTTTCCGTGCGGCGTTAACGCGTACACTGAACACTTACATGGACAAAGAAGGCTACAGCAAGAAAGCCAAAACCGCGACGTCGGGTGACGATGCGCGTGAAGGGTTGACGGCGGTCGTGTCGGTGAAAGTGCCTGATCCAAAATTCTCGAGCCAAACCAAAGACAAACTGGTGTCTTCAGAAGTGAAATCTGCGGTTGAATCGGCCATGGGCGAGAAGTTGAATGACTTCTTGGCAGAAAACCCATCGGAAGCGAAAATCGTGTGTAGCAAAATCATCGATGCAGCACGTGCGCGTGAAGCGGCACGTAAAGCACGTGAAATGACACGTCGTAAAGGCGCACTGGATCTCGCGGGCCTACCCGGCAAACTGGCGGACTGTCAGGAAAAAGATCCAGCGTTGTCTGAACTCTACATTGTGGAGGGTGACTCAGCGGGCGGTTCTGCAAAACAAGGTCGTAACCGTAAGAATCAGGCGATTCTGCCGCTGAAAGGTAAAATCCTTAACGTAGAAAAAGCACGTTTTGACAAGATGTTGTCATCGCAAGAAGTGGCCACGCTGATCACAGCGCTGGGCTGCGGTATCGGCCGTGACGAATACAACCCAGACAAACTGCGTTACCACAACATCATCATCATGACCGATGCGGACGTCGATGGTTCTCACATTCGTACGCTGCTGCTAACGTTCTTCTACCGTCAAATGCCGGAGCTGATTGAACGTGGCTACATCTACATTGCTCAGCCACCTTTGTACAAAGTGAAGAAAGGCAAACAAGAGCAGTACATCAAAGATGAAGAGGCGATGAACCAATACCAGATCGCACTGGCGATGGACAACGCAGAGCTGCACGTGAACGCTGACGCACCAGCATTGGCGGGCGCACCGTTGGAGAAATTGGTTCAGCAATACAATGCTGCCATCAAACTGATCGAACGCATGAGCCGTCGTTACCCGCATTCTCTGATCCATGAATTCATCTACATGCCACGCATGACGGCTGAAAAATGTCAGGATGAAGCTGGCGCGCAAGCGTGGACGCAACAACTGATTGATCAGTTGAACGCCAAAGAAGTGGGCGCGAGCCAATACAGCTTCACGCTGGAACACAACGCGGAACACAACGTCTACTCACCGCGCATCAAAGTACGCACACACGGTGTGACGCACGAATACCTGCTGAGTGTGGATCTGCTGAACTCCAAAGAGTACGGCAAGCTGGCTGAATTGTCTGAAGCGATGCATGGCCTGATCGAAGACGGTGCATACATCAAACGTGGCGAGCGTACACAACCGGTGGCGAGCTTTGCAGCGGCCCTTGATTGGCTGATCAAAGAATCACGCCGTGGCTTGTCTGTACAGCGCTACAAAGGTTTGGGTGAGATGAACCCGGATCAGCTATGGGAAACCACCATGGATCCAGAAACACGTCGCATGATGCAAGTCACCATCGATGATGCCGTGGGTGCGGATGAGCTGTTTACCACACTGATGGGGGATCAAGTTGAACCTCGTCGTGCGTTCATCGAAAACAACGCCCTGAAAGTGGCGAACCTCGACGTATAGTCGGTTTAATCCAGGCACAAAAGCAGCGACAGGTTCGCTGCTTTTTTATTTCTTGTTGCAGACAAATTGCAACTTTATCCCTCTTTTCACCCCTTTTCGATGCTTCCTCCTTCCTTTCTGAGCCCTGTTGCCACTTTGTGTCTTTTCTTAGGGTGGGGCGCCATTTTGTTCCGCTGGGCGCTTTTGCTTTCTATGGTGAACTCGCTATAGTGCAATGAGTTGGATAACAAAGCATCAAGGAGGCAGCAGATGGTTACGTTCCTGGCTTAAGCCGGGAGTGGCGTCACTTCCGGTTTACCTACCCAAGATTGTTGAATCGGTAATGCGTTCAAAGGAGCCATCATGTTCGCTCGTTTTATCATGGCATGTGGTGATGCCATACGCACCTGGTGGCTGACCAGCCGCTTTGTGACGTATCAGTCACCGCTGCGTTTGTTGCAACTGCAACACACCTGCGCGCTGCAGAAACGCTGTCGCAATGCCACGCGTATTGCGCTGGGAGATACGGTGCATTTGGTGGATACCGAACGTTATCATCAGTATCGCATGACGCTGGTGGCGTCTCATCAGCATCAACCGCTGTCTGGCCAGTTGGCTTGGGATTCGTACCTAGGCTCTGCGCTCATGGGGCGGGCGCGCGATGACGTGTTGGAACTCCGTATTCTCGGTCGTTCTCGCCGATATGCGATTACCGAAATTGTCTATGAAGTTCAGCCGCCAGCTCGTCCTTTGCGATGTGGCTGCGTCTTATGTCAGTGAACGGAGATCCTCATGAGTAAGCAGATGCAAAAGAAACCTCAAATGACCCTGAAAGAAAAACGTCGCCAGAAGCAGGAAAAAGCGCAGGAGAACGGCGTGATTAAATTGCGTAAATCACGCGGTTAATCGCCTCGAGTCTGGATAAAGTGCGAGAAGCCCGATCAATGATCGGGCTTTTTGATGATTGAAAAAAATTTTTGGTACATGGCTTGAAAGTACGCTGCGCGACCTTATATATGAAACTGAAGGGGATGCCGAATGGATTCCCACACCGTGGTGACGCGGGATCGCTCCGATGAGGATCAACGCCACTACACCATTAACCAATCAATGGCCTCATGTCTGAAGAATGAGGACCGTGCCTTAACCGATCAAGGTTAAGACTATTGCTTAATCAAGAGGATAGTATGATGAGAACTGTAGATTTCACGCCTTTATACCGCAACGCAATTGGCTTTGACCGTCTGTTGAACATGATGGAAGCCAACACCGCCAAAAATACACAGGGCGGTTACCCTCCATACAACATTGAACAGCAAGAAGAGAACAAATACCGCATTACCATGGCGGTGGCTGGATTTGCGGAGGATGAACTGGACATTACGCAGCAAGAAAATACGCTGATTGTGCGTGGTGAACGCCAGCCGGAAGAGAATAAAAACTACATCTACCAGGGCATTGCGGAACGCGATTTTGAGCGCAAGTTCCAACTGGCAGATTACGTCAAAGTGATTGGCGCAGTGATGGAAAAAGGGTTACTGCACATCGACTTAGAACGTGAAATTCCGCAGGCAATGCAACCGCGCAAAATTGCCATCAACGGCACCCAGTTGCTTGAGAATCAATAATGAAAAAGCCCGCTTCGGCGGGCTTTTTTATGCGCGGTGGTTAACCTTCCAAGTACGCTTTTTTCACTTCCTCGGCGATGATAGCAATGCCTTGTTGCATCGCGTCATCGTTCTGCACGTAGTTCATGCGAAGGCACTGATGGGCATGCGCCCAGTCTTCTTTTTGGCCGATGAAGAAATACTCTCCCGGCACGATCAGCACGCCACGTGCTTTAAGGCGACGGTAGAGTTCTAGGGTCGTGATGGGCAGTTCATCAAACCACAGCCACAGAAAAATTGCGCCTTCAGGCTTATGAATGCGAAAACGTGGGTCGTCGATCGCCTGTTGCAGCAAGGCCACCGCGCGCTGTGATTTCTGGCGGTAGAACGGCTTGATCACGTCTTGGCTAAGACGCAGCAGATCGCCTTTTTCAATGATGCGATGCGCCACCGCTGGGCCGACACTCCCCGGCGCCAAACTGATGATGCCATTCATGTTGGTCAGCGCTTGGGTGATGGCTTCGCTGGCAATCACAATGCCGCAGCGCACGCCCGGCAGCCCTAGCTTGGACAGACTCATGCACAAAATGGTGTTGTCGTTCCAAAAGGGTTCCACGTCTTCAAAAATGATGTTGGGAAACGGCACGCCGTAAGCGTTGTCGATGATGAGTGGAATGTTGTTGTCGCGCGCCAGTTGGTCCAGCTTATGGATTTCTTCTTCCGTCAGCACGTTGCCAGTTGGGTTGGTTGGTCGGGAGGCACAAATCGCCGCCACCGATTCATCGACGGAAAGCTGCTCAAAATCGACGTGGTATTTGAACAGGCCGTTATCGAGTAGTTCGATTTCTGGGTGGTAGGAGACAAAAATATCTTCGTCGATGCCCGCATCGCCATAGCCGATGTATTCCGGGGCCAGTGGCAGCAAAATTTTCTTGAAGCTGCCGTCCGGTTGGCGCCCGGCCAGCAAATTGAACAGATAAAAGAAGCCGCTTTGGCTGCCGTTGGTCAGGCTGATGTTTTTTTCGCTGATGTCCCAGCCGTACGTGTCGCGCAATAGTGTGGCCAGTGCTTTGACCAGCACATCTTTGCCTTGTGGGCCGTCGTAGTTGGTCATGGCAGCAATCAGAGAGCCGTCGGCCAGCATCTCTTCACTGGTGAGTTTAAAATAATCGAGCATTTCCGGAATCGCGGCCGGGTTGCCGCCACCGAGCATGATGGCGCCTGGCGTGCGCAGACCATCGTTTAAATCGTCCATTAACTGGGTTATTCCGGAGTACCGATTAAATTTCTCGCCAAAAGTAGAAAACTGCATGATTCGACTGCCTAAAGTGTTGTGTTTGTATCTTGTTGGTTAGCGGGAGGAATCTCCGCCATTTAGAGTAGTTCTTGAACATACCGCAATGTTTTTGACAGGCAAAGTACTATTTTGTTTTCGATCAAAAAACAAAGCCCGACTCCAGAGAGTCGGGCTTTGAACAAACCAAGTCGAAGAACGACGTTATTTCTGCAACAGGGAGATATCCGCGATTTGCAGGAACAGGTTACGCAGGTTATTCAGCAGCGTCAGACGGTTTTTCTTCAGCGCTTCATCATCGGCCATGACCATCACGTTGTCGAAGAACGCATCGACCGGTTCACGCAGACCCGCCAGTTGGCTCAGTGCCTGCTGGTAGTTACCGGTGGCAAATGCTGGTTCCAGTGCTTCAGTCATCACTTCGACCGCTTCTGCCAACGCTTTTTCTGCGTCTTCTTGCAGTAGTGCCAAGTCAATCTCTTGCGCCAGCTCGCCGTCGAATTTCGCCAGGATGTTACCCACACGTTTATTCGCTGCTGCCAACGCTTCGGCCGCGTCGAGGTCACGGAAGTGCGACACCGCTTTCACACGGCGGTCAAAGTCAGCCGGTTTGGTTGGGTGACGTGCCAACACCGCTTGAATGATGTCCACGCTGAAGCCTTCGTCTTGGTACCAAGCACGGAAACGGCCCAGCATGAATTCAATCACGTCTTGCTCAACATTGTCGTTGCTCAGGCGATCACCAAACAGTGATTTCGCTTTGGCGACAAGGTCGACCAAATCCAGGTTGTAACCGTATTCCACGATGATACGCAGTACACCCAGTGATGCACGGCGCAGGGCAAACGGGTCACTGCCTTTCGGCGCTTGGCCAATACCAAAGATACCCACGATGGTGTCCAGTTTGTCCGCCATCGCGACAGCGGCAGACACGCCATTGGTTGGCAGGCTGTCGCCAGCGAAACGCGGCATGTACTGCTCGTTCAGTGCCACAGCTACTTCTTCGGCTTCACCGTCGTGGCGGGCGTAGTGCATGCCCATCACACCTTGGGTGTCGGTAAATTCGAACACCATGGAGGTCATGAGGTCACATTTGGCCAGCAGACCAGCTCGTTTGGATTTCTCGACATCGGCACCGATTTGCTCAGCAATGTAACCTGCAAGCTCGGTGATACGATCGGTTTTGTCTTTGATGGTGCCCAGTTTTTGCTGGAAAATTGCCGTTTCTAGCTGAGGCAGGCGATCAACCAGTTTGCTCTTCAGGTCGGTGTTGAAGAAGAACTCGGCGTCAGCCAGACGTGGGCGAACCACTTTCTCGTTCCCTTCAATAACATGGCGAGGCTCTTTGGACTCGATGTTGGACACGAAGATGAAGTTAGGCAGCAGGTGCTTGTTGGCGTCGTAAACTGGGAAGTATTTCTGGTCACCTTTCATGGTGTACACCAGGGCTTCCGCTGGCACTTTGAGGAATTTCTCTTCAAATTTCGCCGTCAGGACCACTGGGAATTCAACCAACGAGGTCACTTCTTCAACCAGATCGTCTTCCAGGTCGGCAATGCCGCCCAGTTCTGCAGCCGCTTTTTGGGCGCCGTCGATGATCATCGCTTTACGGGTTTCGTAATCAGCAATCACTTTACCGCGCTCTAGCAGAATCGCAGGGTACTGCGCTGCCGAATCGATGGTGAATTCAGGTTCACCCATGAAGCGGTGGCCACGGATGATGCGGTCTGATTTCACGCCGAGAATTTCGCCGTCGATCAGGGTGTCGCCAAACAGAATGGTCAGGGTTTTGACCGGACGGATGAATTGCGTTTCTTTATCGCCCCAACGCATCGGTTTGGCGATCGGCAGATGAGCCAGTGCTTTGGCAGCCATGTCGACAACCACGGCAGCGGTGTCTTGGCCTTTCACTTGCTCTTTAAACAGCAGCCATTCACCTTTGTCGGTGACGAGGCGTTCAGCTTGCTCAACGGTAATGCCATTGCCGCGTGCCCAGCCTTGTGCGGCTTTGGTTGGGTTGCCGTCGGCATCAAACGCGACGCTGACCGCAGGACCCCGTTTTTCAACCACTTTGTCCGGTTGACCTTCTGCCAAGTTGGCCACTTTCAGTGCCAGACGACGTGGGGTGGCGTACCAAGTCACGCCATCGTGTGCGATGCCCGCATTGTTCAGTTCTGCAGTAAAGTTTGCTGCAAACGCTTCTGCCAGTGTACGCAGTTGTTTTGGCGGCAGCTCTTCCGTACCCAGCTCAATCAAAAATTCTTTTGCCATGTGACGTCTTCCCCTTACTTCTCTTCGGACTTTTTGCACATTGGGAAGCCCAGTGCTTCACGGGATGCGTAATAAGCTTCAGCCACTGACTTCGTCAGGTTACGAATACGCAGGATGTAGCGTTGACGTTCCGTGACGGAAATCGCTTTGCGTGCATCCAGCAGGTTGAACGCGTGTCCGGCTTTCAGAATGCGCTCGTATGCTGGCAATGGCAGTGGTTTTTCCAGTGCTAACAGGTGGAGACACTCTTTTTCGCATTGGTCGAAGAAGGTGAACAGGAAGTCGACATCGGCGTGTTCGAAGTTGTACGTGGACTGTTCGACTTCGTTTTGGTGGTAGATGTCACCGTAGGTCACTTTACCTAGTGGGCCATCGGTCCATACCAAATCATACACAGAATCTACGCCCTGAATGTACATCGCTAGACGCTCGATACCGTACGTGATTTCGCCGGTAACTGGCTTACACTCAAGACCACCCACTTGCTGGAAGTAAGTGAACTGCGTCACTTCCATGCCGTTTAGCCACACTTCCCAACCCAGACCCCAAGCACCGAGTGTTGGGTTTTCCCAGTTATCTTCCACGAAGCGGATGTCGTGTACTTGTGGGTCAACGCCCAGCACTTTCAGAGAACCGAGGTACAGCTCTTGAATGTTGTCTGGTGACGGTTTAATGATGACCTGGAATTGGTAGTAGTGTTGCAGACGGTTCGGGTTTTCACCGTAACGACCATCTGTTGGACGGCGTGAAGGTTGAACATACGCTGTAGCGATTGGCTCTGGGCCAAGAGCTCGTAAGCACGTCATTGGGTGAGACGTACCTGCGCCCACTTCCATATCTAATGGTTGAACAATGGTACAGCCTTGTTGGGCCCAATAATCCTGCAGCGCGAGGATCATACCCTGAAAGGTTTTGATATCGTATTTTTGCATAGTCAGGTTCGCGCGATTCTTCTGTCTGAATTGATAAAAAATAACGATCAAGTATACCGAGTTATTCCCCGACAAAGTAGAGGAAATCTTGCTTAATTAATCGGCGAAATTCTCTTTTCATGGAGTTTTTTGCCTTTAAGCTGCGCAAATTTCCTCGTGTTGACGCTTTTCGTCATCTTGGGGTTGAGAATTGTGCCGAGGCTGGATAGAATTCCCCCGTCTTTGGGGAGTAGCTTCTCGATCAAATGCCCTCATTTGATCGGTTCGTTCGTCAACACAATTGGTGCACAATCACCATGGCGTTCGAGACTCGGTGCCGACCGGGTTTAGCAAGACCTTAGACAAACATCACGAACCGGGGTGGGGCGTGTCTGTTTGTCTATGGTTATATAATTATCCCTGCCCCAATGAGCAAGTCGTGAGCGTTTTAGCTATCTCTATTACTACTGTTGCACTGGCCGAAATCGGGGATAAAACCCAGCTTTTGTCGTTATTACTCGCCAGTCGATACCGTAAACCGATCCCTATTATTGCTGCTATCTTTCTGGCAACGATTGCCAACCATGCTTTGGCGGCGTGGCTTGGGGTGGTCGTGGCCGATTATCTGTCGCCTGAGGTGTTGAAATGGGTGCTGGTGGTGAGCTTTTTGGCGATGGCCGCCTGGGTGCTGATTCCCGATAAAATTGATGATGACGAAGAGATTTCCAATCGGGGACCGTTTGTGGCCAGCTTCATTGCCTTCTTTGTGGCGGAAATTGGCGATAAAACGCAAATTGCGACCTCCATTTTGGGCGCGCAATATGCTGATGCATTGTCGTGGGTGGTTCTGGGCACCACCATCGGTATGTTGCTGGCGAACGTGCCCGTGGTGCTGATCGGTAAATTATCGGCCGACAAAATGCCACTGGGTCTGATTCGGAAAGTGACTGCGGCGCTGTTTGCGGCATTGGCCGTGGGCGCGGCGGTTTTTTAACCGACAAATATGCTGTGAAACAAACGATTAGCGACGGTCAGGCGCACGCAATTTCCGCTCCATAGCGTGATATTCGCCATATTCGTGTCATACTTGTCATGCTAGTGTAAAGGGCAACCATCATCGCGAGAGGGTAGGTGTATGCTGACACGTTATATGGGTATGAGCGCCAAAAGTCAGAGTTACCTGTTTACTTTGGGTCTGGCGTTAACTTTGCTTGGCATGTCGCTAACGGACATGTGGTTACCGATGGTGGCGGGGGCCATCATTATGACGGGACTCACGGTGGAGTCGTGGATTCGTGTGGCGCACATCATTCCGTTGCATGAAGAAGTCCGTGCGATGCAAAAGCAGATTCATCGATTGCAAGCGGAAGTCCGCGCCATCGAACATCAGGAATAAACCAAAGGCTGCCTCGGGCAGCCTTTTTTGTCTGCTAGTCCAGCCCTTTCTTAATCAGGTACTGGTACGGCAGTTCGTCGGTTTTCGCACCGAGCAACTGATGATCCATAAATCGGCAGAAGCTTGGAATGTCACGCGTGGTCGAGGGATCGTCGGCCTTAATCAACAGGACGTCACCGTCGTTCATGGTACGAATTGTCTTCCTGACCATCATCACTGGCTCTGGGCAGCGTAATCCTTCCGCTTCTAACACCAATGTGGCTAATTCAGGATTAAAAGTCATGGTCAAACCTAATGGATGTCACAAATCAGGTCTAGATAATACTGGCGAAGAAAAAATATTCAATAAGCGCTTGGCAAAGTGATCTTTTTGTTTTAATTTAGTTAACAAGTTGGTAACAAATAACGAGGGAGTGCAATATGTTGACAGCACTAGACAGACTGACCATCTACTCGGTTCTGTGTTTTATTTCCTTTTGCGCCCTTGTGATGCGAACGCCAACCGAAACCTCATTGATGCCGCTACTCGGCGTGAGTGCTTCGCTATTTGGGATTTGGCTCGAGATGCATCGCTGGCAAGGTGCATCTGGTGAGCAAGAACACTAACACACACTTGTCAAACTACGCTCAATTACATTCCGACACTATCCCCATTTTTCTTGGGCTTCCCCGCTGAAAGGCGGGATTTTTTTGCCTACGATTCGGCGCTTTAACCAAGGGACGGTTCATCGCCCGGCCTCGAGACGTCGTCATGGATAATGCGGTTACGGCCGCTGCGTTTGGCCTCATATAAGCGCGCATCGGCAAGGGAGATGGCATCAGCATCGGCGCAGGAGGCGAGCCCTGCACTGAACGTCACTTGGGGCGGGCCTTGATGCCATTGGTATTGCGCGATGCTCAGGCGCAGTTGCTCCAACATCTCCAGCGCTTGCGATGGGGTTACGCGCACAAACACAATGATGAACTCTTCGCCGCCGTAGCGATAAATGCGCGTACTTTGCGGGGGGAGTTGTGCCTCGGCAATCGCGGCAAATGTTTTGAGTACGGTGTCGCCGGTCTGATGGCCATAGGTATCATTGATGGACTTGAAATAATCGATGTCCAACATCGCCACGAGCGTTGCCCCATCCTCGATGAGTGATGGCAGGTCGTTGTCCAGCGCACGTCGATTGTTCAGGCCGGTTAAGCCGTCGATCAAACTCTCTTTCCTCAACGTGTTGCGTCGCTCAGAAACCAAGTGAATGGCGTCGGCGATATTCAGATTGCCGGGCACCTGCGTAGCTTTCATTAAGCCGGTCACGAGATGCTTTTCGACCTGCTGGATTCTTCTTCTCATATACAGCCAGCACAGGGTGTTGATTGTCAGTGAGAAGGTCAGAAAATAGACAATGCTTTTGCTCTCATGAAACACAAAGCGGTTTAAGCTGCGTTTGGGCACTTCGTAGATCACATACCATTCCGGGTTGGAGAGGTTGGAATAGTAATAAAAGGCGGAATGGCCCTCATGGATGCCTGAATAGGCCGTGAGATCCGCGGCGGTGAGCGATGCGGCTGGGGGAATGCCCGCAATCAAGGTGCCTTCGGTGTCACTCAAAGACAAGCGTCCGCTGGAGGGGCCTTGAATGGTCTGAAAAAAATGGGTGATCAAGGATGGGCGAATCGATAACGCAATCATGCCTTTGGGTTTTAAGGCCTGAGAATAAATCGGCAAAGAGACGTGAATGGCATGACCGCCTACGTCACTCGCGCGCGTGGAAAAGCTAAATTGCGCAGGCGAGCCATACGAGATGACCTTTTTAAACCACGGCTGCTGCTGAGGCGCGTCATTGTGCGGGGCGGCGGCGTTGGGTAACGCTGCCGTCATGAAGGTTTGCCCCTGTAGATCGCTAACGGTGATCGATTCGACATACGGCAATAAATGCAATGCATCTTGCATTTTCGCGTGATGATGGCTGTTTGGGTCGGGGAATAACGTCTCGCGCAATTGGGTGGTGATCAGCACTTGATTGAGATTTTTTTCGTAGATCGACAGTTTACGCGCGGTGGTTCGGCTCAAGTCGAGGACGAAATCGAGATTCAAGTTGTGGTAAGAATCGACAATCACTTCACGCTGAATCCAATAGGCACTGATGCCGCCGATGATGAGTATCGAGGTCATCAACCCAAAGAGTTTGTTCACCTTGGTGGAAATGCTTAAGTGTTTCATGATTGCGCGCTCGGGGTTATCGCTGACCCGTTAATGTTGTTCTTGCCGGACTGTTTCGCGTGATAGAGCAATTGGTCCACCGCCGAGATAAATTCGGGGAGTGTTTCGCCATCCCATGATTTGAGGCCGGCGCTAAACGTAATGCTAGGCATGCCTTCACGCCATGCACGTGAGGCAAATGAGTGGCGGAAATTGTCCAACAAAGCGTGCGCGCGTGCGGCGCTGATGCCTCTGAACAGAATGGCGAACTCCTCTCCACCATAGCGATAACTGCGCACCTGAATGTGATCAAAATAGCTTTTGGCCATGGCGGCAAACGCGCGTAAAACGTCATCGCCACACTGGTGACCAAAGGTGTCGTTGATGCGTTTGAAGTTATCAATATCGATCAGCGCCAGCAACGTCCCCCCCTCATCAGACAGCGCGCTGGCGAGGTCTTTGTCAAAGGCGCGGCGATTGAGGGCGCCAGTCAGTTCATCGAGCAACACACGGCTGGCCATCAGATCTGCGGCTTTATGGCTGTCATTGATGGTGGTGTCGACGAATTTATCAATCGATTGATTGTTGTCGTTGAGTTTTCGAATCACGTGGAAATAAAACAGCTTTAATTCTTCACACAGACTCCACCAAAAAAAACACAGCAGCGAAAGAGTGATCCCGACGACCACAAACAGAATAAGGCTCTCTTTGAACAGTGAACTGGTGAGTACGTCACCGTCCACGGCCATGATGATCGTCCAGTTGAGGTGATTTAATCGACTGTAATAGATTTTTTTGTGCTGTTGGTGATCAAAATACGCGCCGTCCTCACCGAGTTGGGTTTGGCTTAAGTCAAACAGGGCATTTTTGCTGCCCCAAACCACGGCACCGACGTTATCGACGACATACACATTGGTGGGTATGGTTTCTTGCATTTTGTCGAACAAGACATTCAGCCGCGCGGGCACGATATCAATCCCGATCACCGCGTAATTGGATGGCTCGTTAAAGATCACTTTGGAGAGCGTGGCGATACGTTCTTGAGAAAATTTATCCACGTAGAGATTGGTGTATTTAATCTGTTGATGATTTTCTGTGGGATCAATAAACCAAGGCCTGGACGCATGAGCATATATTTTATTGCGATTGATGATGGGCGCGTTGCCAAGCATTTTTTCTTTATCACTAATATATATCGCTGACGCCATGGGAATTAAATCCAAATAAAACAACAGCAATTCATTTAAATGAATGGCATTGTCTGTTGGGCCATATTTTGATTCCAATAAATGAATCATGACCTCAAGTTTCATTTCAATGTTAGAAAAAACATGTTCAACTTCAACTTTATAATCATTCAGCATTCGATGGGAAATATCATCATAAATACGTTGTTGATGGTGCCATTGAAATAAGCTGGACGTCACACCAACCGTCACGGTCAGGACAAGTAGACTTAGAAAAAATCTGCTCTTCATTTAGGTCGTTAATATGTTTTTAAGCGTCGATAAAAACCACGCATGATATTTAGTTTCATGTGTGGCGTACTCTTTTTCGAGTGGAGAAAAAGGCGGCAAATATAAACGAATTTTGGTGATTTTAGAAACATTATCGATCGATATTCGCTATTTTTTGCGTGATATTAATAACTCATATTGATCATATGGGGGCATGTAATTTGATTATGAAACGCACAGCATTCGATGTGGTGATTGATGGCGTTTTCATCATTTTTAGACAAGATATTGCGCATGATGATCCGTATTTGTCGCCGGTTAAAACGGCTACTCATGTGACGGTTTTACACGGTGTACTTGATGATTGAGCGCTGATTCACGTCATCTGTAGAGGATTGTGCGCGTTATCGTTTGCGTAGCGAAAAATACATGTCGCAGGACGATGAGATTGAAGCCGCTTTTTACCCAACGTAAGGTTGCGTGGTTTTTTCTACGCGATTGGTTACACTCGAGTCAATCGAACTTGATGCTGGAAAAGAGTGTGGAATTAGAAGACATCTACCGTCGCGATCTCAATTTGCTGGTGGCGCTGCGCGTGTTGGTTGAAGAGTGCAGTGTCAGCAAAGCGGCGGAGCGGCTGAACCTCAGCCAATCGGCGATGAGTCGTGTGCTTGGCCGTCTGCGTGAGCTGCTGGGTGATCCGCTGTTTACTCGTCAAGGACAGCACCTGATCCCGACGGAAAAGGCGTTGGCGTTTAACCGTGAACTTGGTGAGCCGCTGGAAAGCCTGCGTCAGTTGTTGTCACCGACGGAGTTTAATCCGACATCCTGCGATCAAACCTTTACCATTGCCACCACCGATTATGCGATGCAGACCATTTTGCCGTTTGCGTTGCCGCGTATCTATCAGGAAGCGCCCAATGTGGCATTTGAGTTTCTGCCGCTGCAACACGAGCGCTTGGTGGATCAGCTCACTTACGATGGCGCCGATCTGGCGATTTGTCGTTTGATTCGTTCGGTCGAACCACTGCAAAGTGAAGTGTTGGGGCGTGTCGGGGTGTTGTGCTTGCTTTCGCGTCACCATCCGCTGGCACAGCAGTCGATGACCTTGCAAGATTACCTCGATTTTCCCCATGCGATGATTGCCATCAGTGATGGGGTGAAAGCGCTGCTTGATCAGGCGTTGGAAGGATTGCCCCCGCGCCGTATGGTGCTCAGGGCGTATCATTTGGAAGCAGCGCTGGCGATTATCGACACCATGCCGCTGATCATCACGGTACCAGCTGACTTGGCATATCTGGTTGCGGAACGCTATGACTTGGTGGTGAAGCCGCTGCCGTTTTCCTTTACGCCGTTTGATTATTCGATGATTTGGCACCCGCGCTGTGAGCATTCGCCCGCGCAGGAATGGCTGCGTAGTATGGTGAAGGAAGAGTGCAGTAAATTGATTGCCAAGCGGGTTGAAGACATGGGCTTGGACGAATCAAGGCCCGATTAGGGCCTTGAGATAGAGAATGTCGCGAGCGCGCAGATTACAGCTTAATCACCACGCGGCCGGTCACTTGACCCTTGGTGATGTCTTCTGCGTATTGCGGTGCTTGCGCTAGGTTAATTTCAGTGCAGGCTTGCTCGAAGTAACTTGCCGGCAGCAGCTCAACCAATTTTTCCCAAGCGGCGATGCGTTTTTCGCGCGGGCAGTTCACGGAGTCAACCCCTTGCAGGCGAACGTTGCGCAGAATAAATGGCATCACCGTGGTGGGCAGATCAAAGCCACCCGCCAGGCCACACGCGGCCACGGCGCTGTTGTAGTCCATCTGCGCTAGCACTTTCGCCAGCACTTTGCTGCCGACGGTATCGACGGCGCCTGCCCACACTTGTTTTTCCAGCGGGCGTGCTGGCTCTTCAAATTCACTGCGATCGATGATGCGAGCTGCGCCCAGTTTTTGCAGCAGCGGACCGTTTTGTGCCACGCGACCGGTCACTGCAGCCACTTGATACCCCAATGAGGCCAGCAGGGTGACGGCAACCGAACCCACGCCACCACTGGCGCCAGTCACCAACACTTCGCCATCTTGAGGTTGAATGCCCGCATCAAGCAGGGCTTGGACACACAACATTGCGGTGAGGCCTGCGGTGCCGATCATCATCGCTTGTTTACCATCAAAGCCTTGTGGCAGAGGCACCAGCCAGTCGCCTTTTAGGCTCGCTTTTTGCGCCATGCCACCCCAATGGTTTTCACCCACGCCCCAGCCGGTGAGGACCACATTGTCACCTGCCTGATAGCGTGCATCTTGTGAGCGGATCACTTTGCCTGCCAGATCGATACCCGGCACCATCGGAAACTGACGAATGATTTTGCCTTTGCCTGTGATGGCCAACCCATCTTTGTAGTTCAGAGACGAGTAGTCGACAGCGATCAGCACGTCACCTTCCGGCAATTGCGCTTCATCAATCTGCTCAATACTGGCCAGCGTACGTTTATCTTCTTGATTCAAAATCAGAGCTTGAAACATGGGGGTCTCCACACATGGTAAACATTGACTGTAGTCTAAATCTGATAGGTCTATGAAATAAATGAAACTTTAGCATGATATCTATGCGCAAAAAGCATAGTCAAAGTAAGGATATGGCGAAGAGAGAAAAAACAAGCCACCGCAGTGGGTGGCTTGAGTCTTATTTAGCGAGGAAGAAACGATAGGCTGGGTTGTCGGTTTCATCTTTCGACTGATAGCCCAGTTCCACCACGTGCGCCGAGAAGCGTGCCAGATCGTCGTCACTGAGTTCAAAACCACATAACACGCGGCCGTAATCGGCGCCATGGTTGCGGTAGTTGAACAGGCTGATATTCCAGTGAGTCCCCAACGTGCTGAGGAACTTAAGCAGCGCGCCCGGGTATTCCGGAAATTCAAAGCTGTACAAGCGCTCACGAAGGGGTTTGGATGGACGTCCGCCAATCATGTAACGAATGTGCAGTTTGGCCATTTCATCATCGGACAGATCTTGCACCGGATAACCGGACTGACGCAGTTCGTGAATGATGGTTTTCAGCTCTTCCTGACCGCCCATCAGCCGCACACCAACAAAGATGTTGGCCAGTTGGTCATCACTGTAGCGGTAGTTGAACTCGGTGACTGCACGGCCGCCGATGATTTGGCAAAATTCAAAGAACGCGCCTTTGCGCTCAGGAATGGTGACCGCCAGCAGGCCTTCCCGTTTTTCACCCAGTTCGCAACGTTCGGACACGTAACGCAACCCGTGGAAATTGGTGTTGGCACCGGACAGCACGGTCGCCAGTTGCTGGTCTTGCAGCCCATGTTGCTCGGCAAATTTCTTCAGGCCCGCCAGTGCCAGCGCGCCAGACGGTTCGGCAATCGCACGTGTATCTTCAAAGATGTCTTTGACTGCTGCGCAAATCTCATCGCTGGACACGGTGATGTGGCCATCGAGGTATTTCTGGCACAGACGAAACGTTTCATCACCGATGCGTTTGACCGCCACGCCGTCGGCAAACATGCTGACTTGATCGAGCACCACCGGTTCACCGGCATCGAGCGCGGCTTTGAGGCAGGCTGAATCTTCCGGCTCGACCGCAATCACTTTGATTTCCGGCATCAGCTGTTTGACCAGCACCGCGACACCCGCCGCGAGGCCGCCACCGCCAACCGGTACAAAGATGTAATCGAGATGGCCGTTTTGCTGCAGCATTTCCATGCCGATGGTGCCCTGACCGGCAATCACCAACGGGTGATCGAACGGCGGCACAAAGGTATAGCCAAATTCTTCAGACAAACGTTCCGCTTCGGCTTTGGCTTCATCGAAGTTACTGCCAAACAGCACCACGTTGCCGCCAAATCCGCGTACCGCCTCGACTTTAATGTCCGGCGTGGTGCGCGGCATGACGATGGTGGTTCGAATGCCCAGTTTGGTGCCCGACAGCGCCATGCCTTGCGCGTGGTTACCTGCCGATGCGGCGATCACGCCCGCATTTTTCTGCTCTTCCGTCAGGCTGGCCACCATGTTGTAGGCGCCGCGCAGTTTGAATGAATGCACCGGCTGGCGGTCTTCCCGTTTGAGTTGCACCTGATTGCCAATGCGCGCCGACAGACGCGGCATGGCTTGCAGGGGGGTCACGTTCGCGACTTCATACACTGGCGCGCGCAGGATCTGGCGCAGGTAATCTGCGCCAGTTTGTTGAGTGAGCGTCATAGATGATTAGCCCTCAAGTTTGGATTTATCGCGCACCGCTCCTTTGTCAGCACTGGTTGCCATGCTGGCGTAAGCTTTAAGTGCAAATGAAACTTCACGTTGGCGATCAACGGGTTTCCAGCCGAGTTGGTCTTGCGCTTCACGACGCGCCGCCATCTCTGCATCAGAAATTTGCAGCACAATCGAACGATTGGGAATGTCGATCGCGATGGTATCGCCGTTTTTCACCAAACCAATTGCGCCGCCGTTGGCCGCTTCCGGAGAGGCGTGACCAATCGATAGGCCAGACGTCCCGCCGGAGAAACGACCATCGGTTAGCAGCGCGCACGCTTTGCCAAGGCCCATGGATTTGAGGTAGGTGGTCGGGTAGAGCATTTCTTGCATGCCCGGGCCGCCTTTGGGGCCTTCGTAACGAATCACCACCACATCACCGGCTTTGACTTTACCGCCCAAAATGCCTTCAACCGCATCTTCTTGGCTTTCAAACACCACGGCTGGGCCTTCAAATTTGAGAATGCTCGCGTCCACGCCGGCGGTTTTGACGATACAACCATCAAGGGCAATGTTGCCTTTCAGCACGGCCAGACCGCCGTCTTGGCTGAAGGCGTGTTCTTTGGTGCGAATACAGCCTTCCTGACGGTCATCATCCAGCGTATCCCAACGGCAATCTTGCGAGAATGCCTGCGTGGTACGAATGCCCGCAGGGCCTGCGCGGAAGAAAGTTTTCACCGCGTCAGAGTCGGTTTGTTTGACGTCGTATTGCGCCAACTGCTCGGCCATGGACAATCCCAGCACGGTGCGTGTGTCATCGTGCAGTAGGCCTGCGCGTTGCAGTTCACCCAGAATGCCCATCACGCCTCCGGCGCGGTGCACATCTTCCATGTGATATTTCTGTGTCGACGGCGCCACTTTACACAGGTGTGGCACCTGACGTGACATGCGATCGATGTCGGTCATGTCGAAATTCACTTCACCTTCTTGCGCTGCGGCTAGCAGGTGCAGCACGGTGTTGGTCGAGCCGCCCATCGCGATGTCCAGCGCCATGGCGTTTTCAAACGCATCTTTGGTGGCGATGTTGCGTGGCAGTGCGGTGGCATCGTCTTGCTGGTAGTAACGCTTGGTCAGATCGACGATGCGACGACCCGCGCTCAAAAACAGTTCTTTACGGTCTGCGTGCGTGGCCAGCAGAGAGCCGTTACCCGGCTGAGAAAGGCCCAGCGCTTCGGTCAGACAGTTCATGGAGTTGGCGGTAAACATGCCCGAGCACGACCCACATGTTGGACACGCAGAGCGTTCCACTTGCTGGCTCTGCTCGTCCGAAACGTTTGGATCGGCACCCTGAATCATGGCATCGACCAGATCGAGCTTGATGATTTGATCGGACAGCTTGGTTTTACCCGCTTCCATCGGACCGCCAGAGACAAAAATGGTCGGAATGTTGAGGCGCATGGACGCCATCAGCATTCCCGGGGTGATTTTGTCACAGTTGGAGATACACACCATGGCGTCAGCGCAGTGGGCGTTCACCATGTATTCCACCGAGTCGGCGATCAGTTCACGGGAGGGCAGCGAGTAAAGCATGCCGCCGTGGCCCATTGCGATGCCGTCATCGACCGCAATGGTATTGAATTCTTTGGCGATGCCGCCCGCGGCTTCGATTTCCCGCGCCACCATCTGACCAAGGTCTTTGAGATGGACGTGCCCCGGCACGAATTGGGTGAACGAGTTCACCACGGCAATAATCGGTTTACCGAAATCTTCTTCTTTCACACCGGTTGCGCGCCACAGTGCGCGTGCACCGGCCATGTTGCGTCCATGGGTGGTGGTGGCCGAACGATACTTAGGCATAATCTTGTCTCCTTACTTCGCTTGCTCAGGGTATACGTAATCCAACCAGCCCCACTTGTCTTCGGTGGTGCCGTTGAACAGGCCGAAGTAGGCCTTCTGCATCGCTTCGGTCACCGGACCGCGTTTGCCGATGCCCACGGTGATTTGGTCAATGCTGCGTACCGGGACGATTTCCGCCGCCGTGCCGGTCATGAACACTTCGTCGGCTAGGTACAGGGCTTCGCGGGAAATATTGGCTTCACGCACGTTGTAGCCCATGTCTTTGGCCAGCGTCATGATCGAATCACGCGTGATGCCCGGTAGGATGGAGCTGGTGGTCGGTGGCGTGAGGATCTCACCGTTTTTGACCACAAAAATGTTCTCGCCCGCGCCTTCAGACAGGTAACCATCCACGCTCAGTGCAATCCCTTCTGCGTAGCCGTGACGACGCGCTTCGCCGCCCACCAGCAGAGAAGATAGGTAGTTGCCGCCCGCTTTGGCCGCAGTTGGAATGGTGTTCGGCGCAGCGCGATGCCAGCTGGAGATCATCGCATCGACGCCATTTTCCAGCGCTTCTTCACCCAAGTACGCGCCCCAAGGGAACGCCGCAATGATGACATCCATTTCGGTGCCGGTTGGCGGACATACGCCCAGGCCCACGTTGCCGACAAACGCCAGCGGACGAATGTAGGCGCTGTCGAGTTTGTTGGCGCGCAGTGTTTCGCGGGTCGCTTCCATGATCTCTTCTTGAGAATACGGGATTGGGAAGCGGTAGATCTTGGCCGAATCAATCAGGCGCTGAGCATGCTCACGGTGACGGAAAATGATCGGACCTTTAGGCGTGTTGTAGCAGCGCACGCCTTCAAATACGGAGGTGCCATAGTGCATGGCATGGGTCAACACGTGAACGGTCGCGTTGGCCCATGGCATCAGTTCTCCATTGAACCAAATGTAATCTGCAGTTTTTGTTGCCATGATTGCCTTCCTTAAGCACAAATCTTTTGTTGTAAGTTGTTATTGGGGAGTTCGTTGCCCTTGATGGGCGTCACATCAACGCTGCGAATGTCCCATAATTTTTCAATCTGATTAATCAGTGTCGAGATCGGACGATCGCTGTCGACGATGATCTCCACACTGGCAATTTTGCTTTCGTGGTTTTGCGTTGCCGCAACCTGCTTGATGATGAAGCCACGGTGACGAACCACACGCAGAACACGCTCCAGCAGCACCGGTTTATCGTCTGCTTTGATGTCGAGTAAATATCTTTGCATGAGGGCGTCTCCTAGGTGTTCTCTAACATATCATTGTTGGACGCGCCTGGCGGGACCAACGGCCACACGTTCTCTTCTTCATCGATCGCAACGTGCAACAGGTAAGCGGTTTTGCTGGCCAGCATCTCTTTCAGCGCCGGTTCCACTTCCGCTTTCGTGGTGATGGTTTTGCCCGGAATATCGAAGGCTTTCGCCAGCATGATGAAATCTGGGTTGTCATCGAGAATGGTTTCACTGTGGCGACCATCAAAGAACAGTGATTGCCACTGGCGCACCATGCCCAGACGTTGGTTATTCAGCAGCACCATCTTGACCGGGATCTGGCGACGCTTCAGCGTGCCCAGTTCCTGAATGTTCATCATGAACGAGCCGTCACCGGTGATGAGAATCGATGGGTCATTCGGGCGAGCCACCGCCGCGCCCATCGCGGCTGGCAGGCCAAAGCCCATGGTGCCAAGACCCGCCGATGAGATGAAGTTTTGCGGATCGCGTGGCTGAATGTGCTGCGCGGCCCACATCTGGTGCTGGCCGACGTCGGTCGAGACGATGGCGCTGTCTGGCATCATGTCTGACAGTTGTTTGAGCAGTAGTGGGGCAAAAATCGCATCGCCCGGGTGGTCGTAACGCCATTTGAATCCGCTGCGCAGGCTTTCACTGTGGTGAACCCAAGGCGAGATATCGTGGCTCAGTTCAAGCTGAGGCAAAATGGTGTTGATGTCACCGCGCAGCGCCGCATTGGCTTGACGCAGTTTGTTAAATTCCGCCGCATCGATATCGATGTGAATGACTTTGGCGTGGGGCGCAAAGGTATCCAGCTTTCCGGTCACGCGGTCATCAAAGCGCGCGCCGACGACGATCAACAGATCGCTTTCCTGCACCACTAAGTTTGCTGCCTTGGTGCCGTGCATACCCAGCATGCCCAAATAATGCGGATCGTGACGCTCGATGGTGCCGAGGCCTTTCAATGTGCTGACGGAGGGCATCGGGTTAAGGCGCAAAAACTCGCGCACCGTGTCGGTGGCTTTGGCCAGTTGTACGCCGCCGCCGACATATAACACCGGGCGCTCGCTGTGCACTAATAACTGCTGCGCATTCGCCAGTTGTTGGGCATCGACCTGCGGGATCGCAGGCGGTGTAAACGCCGGCAAAACGGAAACTGGCGCTTGCCCCAATTGCACATCTTTGGCGATATCGACGATCACAGGGCCGGGACGACCTGCTTTGGCGACTTCAAACGCTTCCGCCAGCGTGGGGGCGAGTTCATGAATATCGGTCACGAGGTAGCTGTGTTTGGTACACGAGAGTGACATACCAATCACATCCATTTCTTGGAAGGCGTCAGTGCCAATGTGAGAACTGGCGACCTGACCGGTAATTGCAACGAGAGGGACTGAATCGAGGAAGGCATCGGCAAGGCCGGTGACTAGGTTGGTGGCGCCTGGGCCAGAAGTGGCCATACATACCGCCACGTCCTGTGTGGCTCTGGCCATGCCGATGGCTGCCATGGCGGCTCCCTGCTCGTGCCGACACAAGATGTGTTCGACACCGCCATCATACAACGCATCATAGATGGGCATGATGGCGCCGCCGGGGTAACCAAAAACGGTTTTGATTCCCTGTTGTCTTAATGCGGCTACGACTAATTGAGCTCCGGTCATCGTAAGCCTCCTGTACAGCGATCCGACTCGCTGTCTGTTGTGTTGTGTTTGCACCTCATGTGCGGCTCCCCATTCTTCCTGCCATGTCTGGTGAGAGATTCATCAGCATGTGCTTTTTTTAAGTCTAACAGTTGTAAAAAAACCCCCGGACTTTTCAGTGCGGGGGTTTTTTGAATCTGGTGTCTATTTTGCGCCCACAAGCCCCCGCGCGGTCATAATCAGGACCACGATAATAAGGCTAATCAGAGAGTTGAAACGGGCGTATAAGTTCATCGTAATAATTCTAAATGTTGTCGTAATATCATACGAAATTGTTTGCGTCTCTAGTGGTAACACACATCTCTGTTACATGACAAGAAAAAAGTCATTCTTTTTTCACATTCTCGTTTTAACCCGCCGCGTTATATAACAACTGTCGTCACCCGCAGCCGAGCTCAATCGGTGCGGTGAATGGTTTTTAATCAGTAACGAAGGAACGTCATGGGACTCGCAATTATTCACAGCCGCGCCAGCATTGGGGTACAGGCGCCGGCTGTGACGGTGGAAGTGCACATCAGCAACGGCATGCCGGGGTTTACGTTGGTCGGTTTGCCCGAGACCACCGTCAAAGAATCCCGCGATCGCGTGCGCAGCGCCATCATCAACTCCAAATTTGAATTTCCCGCCAAACGCATCACGGTGAATTTAGCCCCCGCCGATCTGCCCAAAGAGGGCGGCCGTTTTGATTTGCCGATCGCGCTCGGTATTTTGGCCGCTTCGGATCAGATAGCGCTGCCCAAACTGAGCGATCATGAATTCATTGGGGAATTGGCACTGTCGGGGGAAATTCGCAGCGTCAAAGGCGTGCTGCCTGCGGCGCTGGCTGCCAATCAAGCGCAGCGCAGTTTAGTGGTGCCTCATCACAATGGCGATCAAGCCGCGTTGGTGGGGCAAGAGCAACATAAATCGGCGCGCACGTTACTTGAAGTGTGCGCTGACTTGTGCGGCCAGCAGACGTTGTCGCTGTTTCAAAGTGACGCGCACGCCGCTAGCGCGCCGCGCGAGCGCGATTTGCAGGACATCATTGGTCAGCAGCAGGGGAAGCGCGCGTTGGAGATCGCGGCGGCAGGCAATCACAATTTGTTGTTTCTCGGCCCGCCGGGCACGGGCAAAACCATGCTGGCCTCACGGTTGTGCGATCTGCTGCCGGAGATGACCGAAGCCGAGGCGATGGAAACTGCGTCGGTGGCCTCGTTGACGCAACAAGAAATCAATCAGCACAACTGGAAACAGCGCCCGTTTCGCGCGCCGCATCATTCCAGTTCCATGGCTGCACTGGTGGGCGGCGGTTCCATTCCTCGCCCCGGAGAAATTTCGCTCGCCCACAATGGGTTGCTGTTTTTAGATGAAATGCCGGAGTTTGAACGCAAAGTGCTCGATTCGCTGCGCGAACCATTGGAATCGGGCGAGATCATTATCTCGCGTGCGCAGGGTAAAACTCGTTTCCCAGCACGGTTTCAGTTGGTTGGCGCGCTCAATCCCAGTCCGACCGGGTATTACGAAGGCAATCAGGCGCGGGTGAATCCGCAGGGGATTTTGCGTTACTTGAGCCGTTTGTCGGGGCCGCTGCTGGATCGCTTTGATATGTCGATCGAAATTCCGGCATTGCCCAAAGGCACTTTGTCACACGGCGGCGATCGCGGTGAGCCGACGGCAGTGGTGCAGGCGCGGGTCTTTCGCGCGCGTGAAACCATGTTGGCGCGCAGTGGGAAAGTCAATGCGCTGCTCCACAGTCGTGAAATTGAAACTTACTGTCCGCTCAGTCAGCCGGATGCGGAGTTTCTGGAAAATGCACTGCATCGCTTGGGGTTATCGATTCGCGCCTATCATCGCATCATCAAGGTGGCACGCACCATCGCCGATCTCAGTGGCGAAGCACACATTCAGCGCGCGCATCTGGCCGAAGCGCTCGGTTATCGCGCCATGGATCGGTTACTCAAGCAGCTGACCGCCCAGTCCGTCTAAGCGCACACTGCGCTGACCTTTGGCTTGTGTATTTCTTTCAGCGGGCAAGCGCGTATAATGGCCCGCTGTTTTTTTATTCAATTCATTGATTCCTATAAATTCTATGCTTGCTTACCTTCTGCTTGTGCTCAATATTGTGCTGGTGATCCTCAATACGGCCTTCAGTTCGCTGCTGATCTGTGCGATTGCGCTGATCAAAGTGCTGCTGCCCACACCGAAACTGAAAGTTCTGGCCACTCGAATGGCGGACAAAGCGATGTGGCTGTGGGCAACGCTCAATGCGCGTATTTTATCGATGTCGAATCGGGTCGAGTGGGACATTGAGGGCGGGGAAGGCCTGAATCAGCAGGGCTGGTATTTGATGATCAGCAATCACCTCAGTTGGACGGATATTGTGGTGCTGTGCTGCGTGTTCAAAGACCGCATTCCGATGCCGAAATTTTTCCTCAAACAGCAACTGCTGTACGTGCCGTTTGTCGGCATGAGCTGTTGGGCGCTGGACATGCCGTTTATGCGTCGCTATTCGCGCGAATATTTACTGCGCCATCCCCACAAACGTGGTCAAGATTTGGCGACCACGCGTCGCTCATGCGAAAAGTTTAAATTTCACCCGACGACGGTGGTGAATTACGTTGAAGGCACGCGTTTCACGGTGCACAAACAGCGCGCGACGCGCTCACCGTATCACCACTTGCTGATGCCCAAAAGCGGCGGCATTGCCTATACGCTGGCGGCGATGGGAGAACAGTTTTCCAATATCATTGATGTCACGCTGGCCTATCCGGATAACACCGAGAAACCCTTTCGTGACATGTTGATGGGCCGCATGACGCGCATTGTGGTGCGCATTCGCGTGTTGCCAGTCGATGCGCAGGTGCGTGGTGATTATTTTCATGACAAACCATACAAACGCCAGTTTCAGCAGTGGTTGGGGCAGCTCTGGCAAGAGAAAGACCAGCTGTTACGCACGCTGTATGCGCCAAAATCCGATACATAAAAAAGGGAGCCAGCGGCTCCCTTTTGCAATGCGTTGAACTTACTTACCGAGCAGGAAGTTGATCAGCGCGAAGTATTCGTCGGTCGATTTCACGCCTTGGGCTTGTACTAAGTAGTGATTGTTGACGATCACTGACGGCACGCCAGTCAGGCCGCTGTCTTGGAACTGCTTGTCAAAGCGACGCACCATTGAATCCACCGCGAACCCGTTGAAAGCCGCGTCGAATTTCGCACCGTCGATGCCTTCATCGACAAAGATTTGGCGCAGTTCAGCATCGTTTTTCGGTGCTTTGTGCATGGTGTGAATGCGGTTAAACATCACCGGAATCATTTTGTCTTCGACATTCAGCGCAATCATGGTCGCGTAAGCTTTGCTCATCGATTTACCCATGTTGCCGCCCATGAATGACACGTGGTTTTTTTGCAGTTTCACGCCTTCAGGCAGCTCTTTTTTCAACTGAGACATGATCGGCTCGAACGCATTGCAGTGCGGGCAGTAGAACGAGAAGTACTCGGTCACGCTCGGTTTCGCGGACGGTTCCAGGTCGAGCACTTTGTAATGCACCCCTTCTTTGAACTGTGCGGCATGGGCCGACAGGCTTAACATCAGGGTTGCAACCAGTGCAAACAGCTTTTTCATTGTGAACTCCATTATTACTTTGAAGGCTTGTTACCATTGTGGCATCAGAGAGAGCGGTGGCTCTTCCAATGCCGCGATTTGTTCTTTGAATGCCAGCACCTGGCTCTCCCAGTATTTTGGATCATTAAACCAAGGAAAGGCGAGCGGAAAGGCTGGATCTTGCCAACGTTTTGCCAACCATGCCATGTAGTGCACCATTCGTAGACCGCGCAGCGGCTCGATAAGTTTCAATTGATTCATGTTAAAATCGCAGAACTCTTGATAGCCTTCCAGCACGAGATCCAGTTGCATCAGTTTGTCGCTGCGCTCGCCGTTGAGCAACATCCACACATCCTGCACCGCAGGGCCATTGCGCGCATCGTCGAGGTCGACGAACAGTGGGCCGTCACGCCACAAAATATTGCCGGGATGGCAGTCGCCGTGCAGGCGAATCAACGCTTGATCTGGTTGCCAATGCTGCTCAATGCGGTTGATCAGCAGATCCAGATCGTGGAAAAAGCTGTTTTCCAGATGCATGGGAATACATTGCGCGTTGTGCAGCAGCGCGCGCGGTTGATACAGGTATTCGTCCAACCCGATGGTCGGACGATGCAGGAACGTTTTGCTCGCGCCCACTTTATGAATGCGGCCGAGAAAGCGTCCGACCCACTCCAGCTGTTCTTCGTTGTCGACTTCAAACTGACGGCCGCCGACGCTGTTAAACAGCGCAAAATGGTACCCCTGATAATGGTGCAGTGACGCGCCGTTGATCACCAGTGGCGCGGCGAGTGGAATCTCGGCCTCGGCCAGCTCCAGTGCAAAGTCGTGCTCTTCCTGAATCTGTTCGATGCTCCAGCGCTGCGGGCGGTAGAACTTGACCACGAAGCGGCGGCGATCTTCATCGCTGAACTGATACACGCGGTTTTCGTAGCTGTTGAGTGCCAGAAATCCTGATTCGGCGCGAATACCGATGCTCTCTAAGGCGTACCACATAAAATCGGGCGTCAGGGCATCAAACTGAAAATTTGCTTGTGTCATTGATTAAAAAGGGCTCATTGCTGAGCCCTTTTCCATGTCGAGTGTTAAAGCTTTTTGATAAATCGGCTTTCCACTTGCATTGTGAATTGGTTGCTGTCATCGGTGAGTATAAACTGAATTGTCGCAACCGGAGAGCTGAGATTGTCAGGTTTGACCCCCAAACTCATCGGCAGGTTGAGCACTTCGCCCGGTTCGACCTGCACCGTTTGCTTGCCGTACCACGAGACGTCGGTCAGGCCGCTGACATCGAGCGTATAGGTTTGGATGTGCTGCGTTTTGTTGATTACCTTGAGGGTGTAGGTGTTTTCAATCTCGCCGGAGCTGTTGGTGCGGAACAACTGGCTGCGGTCGCGAATCACACTGAGCCCGGCCGGATCCACTGCGGCCACCTGAGCAAAGAACAAGCCGATCATCACCAGTAACACCGCACCATAACCCAGCAGTTTCGGCCGCATCACTTTGGTGTGTTTGCCCGACAAGCGGTGCTCGGTGGTGTAGCTGATCAAGCCTTTATCGTAGCCCATGCGTGCCATGGTGGTGTCACATGCGTCAATGCAGGCGCCGCAGTTGATGCACTCATATTGCAGGCCGTCACGAATATCGATACCGGTTGGACACACCTGAACGCACAAATCACAGTCAATGCAGTCACCCAAGCCGAGCGCTTTGGGATCGGCTTTGCGTGAGCGCGGGCCGCGCTGTTCACCCCGTTCGGTGTTGTAACCCACAATGAAAGTGTCTTTGTCGAACATCGCCGATTGGAAGCGTGCGTACGGGCACATGTGAATACACATAATCGAGCGCATCCACCCCGCGTTGCCGTAAGTGCAGATGGCGAAGAACATCACCCAGAACACCGGCCAGAAGGTGGCGTTGAAGGTAAAGAAATCGATCACCAAATCGCGCACTGGCACAAAGTAGCCGACAAAGGTAAACCCGGTCGCTAACGCAATCGCAAACCAAGCGATGTGTTTGGCGGTTTTGCGCATCACCAAATTGGCGGTCATTTTATTGCCGTCTTGCTTACGGCGTTTGTTGGCGCTGCCTTCGAGTTTCTCTTCAAACCAGATGTACATGAAAGTCCATACGGTTTGCGGGCACAAGTAACCACACCACACGCGGCCTAAAAAGGTGGTGATAAAGAACAGGCCAAACGCGGCGATCATAAACAGCAGCGCGAGCAGGGTTAAATCCTGCGGGTATAAGGTGGTGCCAAAGAAGTTGAACTGCTGATGACCGAGGTCGAGCAAAATGGCTTGGCGGTTGCCGTAGGAGATCCACGGAATCAAACCAAACAGCAGCAAGAGAAACCAGCCACCGTAACGGCGCAGTTTCTGGTAGGTTCCTTTGCTTTCGCGCACGTAAATGCGATTGCTCGGGTTGAATCGGTCGCCTTCCTGACCCTTGTGGGTCTTTGGGTTAAAGACTTTCGGAGTCACATCTTTGATGTCGATCTTATCCTGACTCATCAAATTATCCTTTTGGGCATCATGGTGTGATTTCTGGTGATCACACTCTTTTTGACATGGCTTAACCCGTCATGCGCAAATGGCGCAGCAGGGGAGTATGGTTGCTTCATAAAGTGGTGATTATAGCGGCAATCACATTTTTATTTCTTTAACGCAATCAACCTTTAACAACAAATATCCTTACATTTTTGCCAGTTATCATTAACATCGCGGATAAAAAAAGAGCGGCCATGGGCCGCTCTGCATAATGAGGATGAGATTACTTGATGATGCCGCGGGCGCGGAGGATCGCGGTTTTAAAATCGTCTTCGTAGTCTTTTTTCAGGCCAGGAATGACCGCATCTTTGGCGCTGTTACGCATCTTGAGATGGTAGATCAACACATCATCTGTGAGCTCTTCCAGTGGGCCTTGGTAACCGGCTTCCGCAGCCAGTTTGCAGATAAACGGGATCAGATTCAGCTCGGAATCTTTATGCCATTCTGGTTCCAGCAATTGCAACAATTCTTCGACGCGATGACACTTCATACTTTCTCCACATTTTTTGTAATGGTTTGGTGTAAAGGTATCAAATTGCGCACGGAATACAATCGGTGAAGGGGCGACACACTCAAATTGAGGACAAGAAAAAAGCGCAGGGTAAGCTGCGCTTTTTAATTAAGCGGCCTGGACCACTTTTGTTTCTGGCGATGCAGAGACTGCATTTTTCTCGACAAGAGTAGGCGCGGGCGCGATTTTTTTCGCAACCGGTGCAGCAGCAAAACCACTGCGACGGCGCATTGCACTACGGTTAGTGTGCGAAAACCTGACAGCTGTTGGGCGCATTCAGTAACCTAACGGTCAGGCATATCCATTGCCGATGTAATGGCCTGAATCATTATGAGTTGCTCTTCTGCATTGAACAAAAATGAAGAAGGATGGCTCATTCTGGCGAACGCCAATCCAAATAATGACTCAGGAATAACGATATGCATGCATATCGAAGTTAGAGTAGCACCAAGTTTGCAAATGATCGATAGTTAACCAATGTTTATGTTAAAGAAATGCTTGTGGTGTGTGAGAATCGCCATTGTGTTCGCAATCTTTTCCGCTTTACACTGGGCGCTCAACAACAGGAGGTGTGTATGTCATTTCTGAAGAAAACCCTCGCCAGTTTTGGCATCGGTTCGGCGAAAGTCGACTCCGTCTTGCAGCAGGAAGCCTTGATCCCGGGCCAAACGGTCAAAGTGACCATTCACGTGTACGGAGGTGCCACAGCGCAAGCGATCGATAACATCGAACTCAAACTCTGCTGTCGTTACATTGCAGAAGTGACCATGGCGCGGGGCCGTGAAGAAGGCGGCAGCACGCGTCGCATGCCGCAAGCGCACACGCTGGCCAGTTGGTCGCTGCCGTATGCATTTACCATTGCAGCGGGAGAGACGCGCGATTTTGACGTTGAACTCGCCGTGCCATGGAACACGCCCGTCACTATTGGCGATGCTAAAGTGTGGCTCGAAACCGGGTTGGACATCGCCATGGCGATCGATCCGGCGGACAAAGACATGCTCACCGTCCGCCCTGATCCATTCATGGATGGCATTTTTACCGCCTTGGAAGAGCAAGGATTACGCCTGCGACAAGTGGAGTGCGAAGCCGCCAAAGGGTTTGCGCTGCCGTTTGTGCAGGAGTTTGAATTTGTGCCCACCGACGGCCCGTTTCATGGTCGCTGGCGTGAATTGGAAATCGTGGCTTATCGCGATAAAGACCAGTTGCAGATGTGGTTTGAGATCGACCGTTTTCAACATGGCGCGACGGGAATGTTGGCCAGCTTGCTGGGTAAAGGCGAGCTGAAACGTCAGTTGACGCTCCCCTGCACCTTGTCGCCAACGCAGGCGGGTGAACGCGTCTTGCAGTTTCTAGATAGCCATTCCTAAGGTGAACATCGGCGTGAAACTTCTGGCTTACATGTGTACGCTGAATGTGCCATACTAGCGCCGAACTATCGCACGGATTGGGAAATCGTATGTCGAGTACTGCTTATAGCGTCAAAGAAGAAGTTGCCAATGCGATCAGCCATGGCATCGGCTTCATTTTGGGGATTGTCGGTTTGGTCCTGTTATTGGTCAAAGCGACGGATCACCGGGCGGATGCGCTGACTTTGGCCAGCATGAGTATTTACGGCGGCAGCATGATTGCGCTGTTTCTTGCCTCGACGCTGTATCATGCGATCCCGCATCAAAACGCCAAACGGTGGTTGAAAACCTTTGATCACTGCGCGATTTATCTCTTGATTGCCGGCAGTTACACGCCGTTTCTGTTGGTCAGTCTGCGCACGCCGTTGGCGTTTGGGCTGATGATCGTGATCTGGCTGATTGCGCTGTTTGGCATCATCATGAAAATTGCGTTTGTGTACCGCTTTAAGCGTTTATCGCTGGTGACCTATCTGATCATGGGGTGGTTGTCGCTGATTGTGATTTATCAGCTGGCCCTGAATCTGGATGTGGGTGGGTTAACCTTGCTGGCTGCGGGCGGGGTGGTGTATTCGCTGGGCGTGATTTTCTATGTGGCGAAACGCATTCCGTACAATCATGCCATTTGGCATGCGTTTGTTTTGGCCGGATGCGCTTGCCACTTTCTGGCGATCTACCTCTATATCGACCCGGTTTAACGGGTCTCGACTTGGTTCACGCTGGCGCGAATTTGATAGCGCGGCGCTTCAGCCACGTTCACTTCAATGGCTTTGCCGGCCACTGAGGCCTGCGGGCGCAGGTAGGTGTCGGCCATCCGTTTGATCGACTGCCAAATGGTGCTGGTTTGTGTGGCGAGCACTTGGCCTTGCTCATCCAGAATTTCAACTTTCAGCTCAATGTTGATCACCGATTGGCTGCTCTGGTTGGTGATCGCGGTGGGAAGCACTAAGCGGCCATCACGATAGCGCGCGCTGCCCAGCACAATGTCGATGCCAGAATTGCTCAGTTGCAGGGTCGGTTTGTCGCTGCCGAGCTCAATCATGCTGGCGCGCTGCGCTTTGACCAGCGGCGCTGCGATCACGGGTACGGCGGCCACGACCGCTGTGTCGCTGGGTTGGACGGTGGGGGCGGCCGGCTGCACGTATTGCCAAGTAAAGTCATCGTTCAGTTGTACGTCACGGCCATCTTGTAGCGTGACCACTTCGCTCGCCAGGGCAAGCGGTGCCCAGCTTGCCATCATCAACGTGATTAGGTTTTTCATCTGTATCCTTAACGTCGCCAGAACGCAGGGAAGAACAACACCAAAATGGTGAGGATTTCCAAACGCCCCATCAACATACCAAAACTTAAAATCCACTTCGCTGCGTCAGGCAGCGGAGCAAAGTTACCGGTTGGGCCAATCACACTGCCCATCCCCGGGCCAACGTTGGCCACGGCGGTGATTGCCCCCGTAATACTGGTGGTTGGGTCAAGCCCCATGACTGACAATGCGCCAGCGATGAGAATAATCGTAATGATGAACGTCACGCCAAACGCCACCACTGAGCGCACGATGTCTTCGTTCACTGGGCGCTGATTGTAGCGTTGCACGAACACGCCAGAGGGATGAATCAAGCACATCATCTGGTTTTTGAGCAGCGCAAAACAGATCTGAAAACGGAAAATCTTAATCCCGCCCGAAGTGGAACCGGAACACGCCCCCGCCATCATCAAAAATGCAAACAGCGTACTGGGCAGGGCGCCCCAAGCGGTAAAGTCATCCAAGCCAAACCCCGTGGTGGTCACCACCGAGACGATGTTAAACATCGAGACGCGTAGCGCATCCAACATTGCGTAGCCGTTATTGAAGTGGAGCCAGAAGGCGACAATCAGGCTGCTGATGATAAACAGCAGGAAGAAGCCTTGGACTTGTGCGTCTTTGAACAGCTCTTGTGGACGGCGCTTGCGCAGAGCTGTCACAAACAGCAGAAATGGCAGACCACCGAGGAACATAAACAGCGTTGCAACCCAATGCGAGCCGTTGGAGAAATGGTTCATGGAGCCGTCAGAGGTCGAGTAACCACCGGTAGACAGCGTGGTGAAGGCGTGGTTAATCGCGTCAAACAATCGCATGCCCGTCAGCATGTAACCGACAATGCACAGCCCGGTGAGCACCAGATACACCGCCACAATGTTTTTTGCCACAGTTTTGGCGCGCGGGCTGCTTTTATCGGACCAGTCGGAGGATTCGGTTTGGAACAAGCGCATCCCACCCACGTTGAGCATCGGCAATACCGCTACTGCCATCACGATGAACCCAACCCCGCCAAGCCATTGCAAGATGGAACGCCACAGCAAAATACTGGGCGCCATGGTGTCGAGGCCACTCAGCACGGTGGAACCGGTGGTGGTAATGCCAGACATGGTTTCGAAGTAAGCGTCAGTAAAGCTGATGTGATTGATGAACACAAACGGCAACGCCGCGAACGCACTGGCGATGGTCCACACCAAACTGGTGATGAGGAACATATCGCGCACACTGAGGCGGAAATTCGACGTTCGGCCAATCGACAGGCAGATAAACGCCGCGATGTGGGTGATGATCACCGCTTGTGCGAAGTCGAGAAAGCCGCCGGTCCCGGTGAAAAAAGCCACCAGCGTGGGCACGTACATGAACAGGGCCAGTTTGGATAAAACCAACCCAATAACAAACATGATGGGGCGTAAATTCAGCATAACGCCAACAACCTATAGGAAAAACGGACTCGGTTGGAACAGGGCTTCCACGTCAGGCACGTATTTCTTGTCGACGAGGAACATCACCACGTGATCGTCCTGTTCAATGACCGTGCGATCGTGGGCGATCAGCACTTCTTCGCCACGCACGATGGCACCAATGGTGGTGCCCGGTGGCAGTTTGATATCACCCACGGCGCGACCCACCACTTTGGAGGTGGTTTCATCGCCGTGCGCAATCGCTTCGATCGCTTCGGCGGCGCCGCGGCGCAGGGACGACACGTTGACGATGTCGGCACGACGAACGTGCGTCAGCAGGGCTGAAATTGTGGCTTGCTGTGGTGAAATGGCGACGTCGATGACGCCCCCTTGCACCAGTTCAACGTACGCACCGCGTTGAATCAGCACCATCACTTTTTTCGCGCCCATGCGTTTGGCCAGCATGGCGGACATGATGTTGGTTTCATCTTCGTTGGTCAGGGCGATAAATACGTCGACCTGATCGATGTTCTCTTCGGTCAACAGCTCTTGATCGGCGGCGTCGCCACAGAATACGATGGTGTTTTCCAGCTCTTCCGACAGCTGTTCAGCGCGTTGATAGTTGCGCTCAATCAGTTTGACGCTGTAGCTGTGTTCCAAACGCATGGCTAGGCTCGCCCCGATGTTGCCCCCGCCGACAATCATGATGCGGCGATACGGTTTTTCTAGGCGTTGCAGTTCACTCATGACCGAGCGAATGTGATTGCTGGCGGCGACGAAGAACACTTCATCGTCCGCTTCAATAATGGTGGTGCCTTGCGGGCGAATCGGGCGTCCTTGGCGGAAAATCGCGGCGACGCGTGTGTCGATGTGCGGCATGTGCTCTCGCAGTGCTGACAAAGCATTGCCTACCAACGGACCGCCGTAATAGGCTTTGACCGCCACCAGACTGACTTTTTCATCAGCAAAGCTCACCACTTGCAGCGCGCCGGGGTATTGCACCAAACGCTCAATGTAACTGGTCACCAGCTCTTCTGGAGCGATCAGGTGATCGACCGGAACCGCGCCGGATTGGAATAAGGCTTCTTTCTCGGCCAGATATTCGGGCGAGCGAATGCGGGCGATACGGTTTGGCGTGTTAAACAGCGTAAACGCCACTTGGCAGGCGACCATGTTGGTTTCATCGGTGTTGGTCACGGCCACGAGCATGTCGGCGTCTTGTGCGCCGGCTTCACGTAGCACATCCGGGTGGCTGGCATGGCCGTTCACCACGCGTAAATCATATTTATCTTGTAGTTCGCGCAGACGGTCGCTGTTTTTATCCACGACGGTGATGTCGTTGTTTTCTCCGACCAGGTTTTCCGCCAGCGTGCCGCCGACCTGACCTGCACCAAGAATGATGATTTTCATACCTTATTCTCTTGTGATTGCACGCCAAAGGCAGCTCGAGAGCTGCCTTTGCATCGTTTTTTACGCTTGTTTTGTCAGCACGGCGTAGTAGAAACCGTCCATATCCTCTTCACCAGGAAGAATCTGGCGGCCCGGATTGTCGAGCTCTGATCCCACCAGCTGCGCGTTCGATGTGCGCGCTAAGAAGTCTTTCACCTGCAGTACGTTTTCCTGCGGTGTAATTGAACACGTTGCGTACACCAAAGTACCACCCGGTTTCAACTGTTGCCACATTGCGTCGAGAATTTCGCGTTGCAGCTCCGCTAATGCCGCAATATCTTCTCCGCGACGCAGCCACTTGATGTCTGGGTGACGACGAATCACGCCCGTTGCTGAACACGGCGCATCAAGCAGAATGCGATCAAACTGACCGCCTTGCCACCACTGTTCTGGGTAACGCGCATCGCCACACACCACTTTTGCGCTCAGGTTCAAGCGCTTGAGGTTGTCATGCACACGCTTGAGGCGCGTGTCATCGCAGTCAATCGCCACGACATCGCACCCGTGGGTTCGTTCCAGAATGTGCGCAGTTTTGCCACCCGGTGCGGCGCAGCAATCCAGGATCAGTTCGCCGTCTTGCGGTTGCAAATAGTGCAACGCCAGCTGTGCCGCGGCATCTTGTACCGACACCCAACCTTGGGCAAAGCCCGGCAGTTGCGTCACATCGCACGGTGCGGCCAATTTTAATGCGTCACGTGCTTGCGAATGCACACTGCTATCAATGTTTTCATGATTGAGCAGCGCTTGATAGGCATCGCGCTCATGGTGCTGGTGGTTGACGCGCAGCCACATCGGCGCTTTGCTGTTGTTGGCTTCAACAATCGCTTCCCATTGCTGTGGGTAAGCGTTTTGCAGCAATTTGAGCAGCCAACTTGGGTGGCCGTATTTGCCCGCATTGTGGCTCATCGCCTCGGCATCTAGCGCATCTTGGTTGCGTTGGTAGTTGCGCAGCACGGCGTTGATCAGACCACGCAAGCGTGGGCCTTTGAGATCTTGAGCGCCTTCAACCGTTTCACCCACGGCCGCGTGCGGTGGAATCCGCATAAAGCTCAGTTGGTAAATGCCGACCAAAATTAGATGGTGGAACACACGTTGTTTGCCCTTGAGTGGCGAGTCCATCAACGCATTGGCGATTGACTCCAAACGTGGCAAATAGCGCAGCGCACCGTAGCAGATCTCCTGCAGCAGCGCGTGATCGCGAGGACGGATGTTTTGTTGAGCCGCCGGAAGCGCCATCGACAAAGACTGACCTTTATCAACAACTTGAAACAGAACCTGAGCAGCTGCAGCGCGAACATTCATAGTTAAACCTAATACAAAAAGGAACGACCCTACGCTGTAGGGCCGTGAAATTAATTCAGTTGAGTGCCAACTTCAAACCAGCTGGCTCTGGCGTTGAGAATATCCTGCACCGGCAGGGCTTTTTTGCCTGGGATTTGCAGGCTTTCCAGCACCAGAATGCCTTCGCCAGTCGCGACATAAATGCCGGTTTTATCCGCTTGGATGATGGTGCCCGGCGCGTGTGTTTTGTTGCCCGTTTCAACGCGGCTTTGCCACACTTTGATCTGATTCTCGGCCACTGAAAAATGGCTCATCGGCCATGGATTGAAGGCTCGTACGCAACGTTCAATCGCTTGCGCGCTCAGTGTCCAGTCGATCTTGGCTTCTTCTTTACTCAACTTCTGCGCGTAGTTCGCCAGCGCGTCGTCTTGTTTGACGGCAACCGCTGTGCCTTGCGCGATGTCGCTCAAGCAGTCAACCAAGGCTTGTGGACCCAATTCTGCCAGCTTGTCGTACATGGAGCTGCTGGTGTCAGAGGCGTCAATCGGCAGCTTGGCAATCTTGAGCATATCGCCGGTATCGAGGCCTACATCCATCTGCATGATGGTCACGCCCGTTTCTGCATCCCCCGCCCAAATCGAGCGTTGGATCGGTGCGGCGCCGCGCCAGCGTGGCAGAATAGAACCATGCACATTAATGCAACCCAATTTTGGGGTATCCAAGACGGCTTTAGGCAAGAGCAAGCCATACGCGACAACGACCATGATGTCGGCATTCAATGATGCCAGCGCTTGCTTGGCTTCATCCGATTTGAAATTTTCGGGTTGATAGACCGGAATGTTGTGCTCGAGCGCCAGGTGTTTGACCGGGCTGGCGGTGAGTTTTTTACCGCGGCCAGCTGGGCGATCAGGTTGAGTGTAAACCGCAATCACCTCGTGCTCCGAAGACAATAACGCCGCCAAGTGACGGGCGGCGAAATCCGGAGTACCTGCAAAGACAATACGTAATGATTGGCTCAAGGTAACCTCTCTATATGCTTATTGATTCTTATCGTTGAAGCGTTTGATTTTTTCCAGCTTCTCTTTGATGCGCTTGCGTTTGAGTGGCGATAGGTAGTCGACAAACAGTTTGCCTTCTAGGTGGTCCAGCTCGTGCTGAACACAAATCGCGAGCAAGTCGTCGGCGTCAAAGGTGTACTCTTCACCATCACGATTCAAGGCTTTGACGGTAACTTCAGCAGCGCGTGCAACCAGCGCACGGGCGCCAGGTACTGACAGGCAGCCTTCTTCAATACCGTCTTCACCGCGTTTTTCCAGAATCACTGGGTTGATCAGCACCATCGGCTCATCACGGGTTTCTGAAATGTCGATCACGACGATGCGCTGGTGAACATCCACTTGAGTTGCAGCAAGGCCAATGCCTTCTTCGTCGTACATGGTTTCAATCATGTCGTCGACGATCTTCTGAATCTCTGGGGTGACTTTCTCAACCGGCTTAGCAACGGTGCGAAGACGATCATCAGGGAATGTTAATACTTGTAATACAGACATATACACTCGAAAAATTGAACTGTGCCGAAACAGCTTAACGCTTGTTGGCTCAATTCTAGACATTTTATGACCTAAATGACAGCATCCTGCGAGATTTCTCCGAATCCTTCTTAATTCTTTCGACCAGGGAAGCAAGGTCATGCGTAAACTGACACGCCGTTTCGCCTCTATTTTATCCCCCCGATTATGGCCCGTTTGGTTGGCTTCATTGAGCGTTTGGGCGCAGCCGGCCCCGCCATTGGCGTTGAAAAAAGATGCGCCGACAACCTACACCGTGGTTCAAGGGGACACCTTATGGGACATTTCGGCGTTGTATCTCGACAGCCCTTGGTTGTGGCCGCGTTTGTGGCAAATCAACCCCGAGATCCACAATCCGGATTTGATTTATCCCGGCGACAAACTGACCTTGATTTGGCGCGACGGCCAGCCCGTGTTGAGCCTCAAACCGATGGTGACGTTGAGCCCCAAAGTACGTGTGGTGGAAAAACAATCCCTGCCTGCGGTGGATGAAGGGCTCTTGTTGCCGTATTTGCAAAATGACCGCTTAGTGAACAGCGCAGCGCTGACCCAAAGCTTGCGCGTGATGGGGGCGGGCGATGGACGACAATACCTCACGGCAGCTGAGGCCGTGTACATTCCTGGCCCACAAACGCATGCGCATTGGGGGATTTATCGACCGATGGCCGAGTTTGCTCGAGACGATCAGGCGATGACGGCGATGCGCTTAATTGCCACTGCAGAGCTGGGTGAAAGCGGCCAGAACACCAGCGCGTTGCGGGTGCGTCAATTACGACATGAAATTCGCGTCAATGACATTGTCTTGCCAGAAACGGGGTTGGAAAGCCTCAACCTCACCACCTCTTTTTTCCCACAACCAGCGCCGACTCAGTTGCAAGCCCGTATTCTTGGCGCGCTTGAAGGTAGTCAGTATGCCGGGCAACATCATGTGGTGGTGATCGACAAAGGCACGAATGATGCGTTGGTGCAGGGCAGCATGTTTGCGCTCTATCGTGCGGGTGTCTCGGTGTACGCGGATGATGGTCAGTATCGCTACGAGGCCAAGCGCGGCGATGATGAGGTGGCATTGCCTGCCCACCCCATTGGCAGCTTGATGGTGATTCGTCCTTATGCTGCGTTTAGTCTGGCGTTGGTCACGGAAAGCCGTGAGCCGATCGATATTACCGTGTTGGCGGTGGCGCCTGAGGTGGCGGATTTGGACGTGGCGGCAAGCGTGCCCCACGCTGAGCCGGCGAGTTAATGCTAGAACGTGATCTGGCGGCGTGGCTGGCATTTAGCTTTGCCCCCCAATTGGGAATGCATCGATTACAGCGTTTGGCCAGCCGCCATGCGTTACATGATCTCAAACAACAGCTGGGTCGAGAAGGTGAAGCGGCCGGGCTCAAAGCCCATCAGATTGACTACCTACAGCAGCAAGCGGATCGTGAAGTTGATGCTTGCCTGCTTTGGTGTCAGCAAGCGGAACATCGCCACATCGTGACCCCATTTCATGCCCATTATCCGGCGCGATTAAAAGAGATTGCCGCGGCGCCTCCGGTGCTGTTTGTGGCCGGTCGGCTTGACACGCTGCGCGCGCCACAAATCGCGATTGTGGGCAGCCGCAATGCCAGTATCGACAGTCAACACATCGCTCATCAATTTGCTGCGCAACTGGTCGAACATGGTTTGGTGGTCACTAGTGGGTTGGCGCTGGGCATCGATGGTTATGCCCATGATGGCGCCCTGAAAGCGGGCGGCGAAACCATCGCGGTATTGGGTTCAGGGTTGGGATGTATTTATCCGGCGCGTCATCGCACGTTAGCGGAGCGGATTATGGCCAGTGGGGCGGTGGTGTCGGAGTTTCGCCCGGATGCCAAACCGAGGCCTGATCACTTTCCGCGTCGCAATCGTATTATTAGTGGCTTGTCGTTGGGTGTTCTGGTGGTGGAAGCGGCCGAGAAAAGTGGCTCGCTCATCACCGCGCGTTACGCTGTTGAACAGAGCCGCGAGGTGTTTGTGGTCCCGGGCTCGATTCGTCATCCCAATTGCCATGGCAGTAACCAGTTGATTCGGCAAGGCGCGTGTCTGGTTCAGCACATCGACCACATACTCGATGAGGTTGGCCCCATGATGGATTGGAGCCGAAATCAGTCACAACCTGAGCAGACAGAACTTTTTTCTTGCTCATATCACGAAGAAGAATTGCCATTTCCCGAGCTGTTAGCTAACGTAGGGGAAGAGGCTACACCAGTTGATATTCTTGCAAACAGGACCCATATACCTGTCCAGGATGTCATGATGCAGCTCCTGGAGCTTGAGCTTTCAGGGCATGTTGTTGCAGTTTCCGGTGGCTATATTCGTAAGGGGAGGGGCTAGCTATGATGATGGATATTCTGATGTATCTATTTGAAACTTACATCCATAGCGATGCAGAGTTACAAGTGGATCAAGACGAACTCGAAGATGAACTGCTTCGAGCGGGATTTCACCAAAAAGACATCTATAAAGCCCTTCACTGGTTAGAAGAGCTGGCTGCGTTGCAGCAGACTGATGCACATTCCGCGATCGCAACCAGCGCGGCGACCTCTGTGCGTATTTACACCGCACAAGAAATGGAGCGTTTGGATACCGAATCGCGTGGTTTTCTGATGTTCCTTGAGCAGATCAAAGTGCTGACGCCTGAAACGCGTGAGATGGTGATTGATCGCGTCATGGGCTTGGAAACCAATGAGTTTGAACTCGATGACCTGAAGTGGATCATTCTGATGGTACTGTTTAACGTGCCGGGGAATGAAAATGCTTACACGCTAATGGAAGAGCTGCTGTACAGCAAAGAGCAAGGTATTGTGCATTAAGCAGATCGGCGCGTGAGTAGTCCCCATGAGCGGTAAAATTGATCACCAGTTATTTTCAGCCCAAGCACAGGCGCTGACGCAAGAACCGTGTCCAAAATGCGGTGCAGCGTTACAACTGCGTCACGGCAAACACGGTCCTTTTCTTGGGTGCAGCCAATACCCCGGCTGCGACTTCATCAAACCCCTGCATCAAAACGATGGTCACATCATCAAAGAGTTGGGTGTGCCGTGCCCAGCATGTGGGCATGAGTTGGTGTTGCGTCAGGGACGCTACGGCATGTTTATTGGCTGCAGTCATTACCCAGCGTGTCACCACATCGAATCATTTGATACAGCGCCTCAGGCGCAGGCCGAGGAAACGCAAATCCCCTGTCCGGATTGCGGTAAAGGCCATTTGGTTGAACGCAAAAACCGCTTTGGGAAAGTGTTCTATGCCTGTGATGCGTTTCCCAAATGCAAGTTTGCACTCAATCAACCACCCGTGGTGGGGCAATGTGAGGCGTGCGGTTATCCGTTACTGATTGAAAAGAAACTCGCCAGTGGCACCAAGTATCAGTGTGCCGACAAAAAATGCGGTTACACCCAAACTGAAATAAAAAACGGCGCTTAATTGCGCCGTTTTTGTCCGTATGAAGTGCTGGGGTTAGTGCTTGATTTGCTGAGCGACGGCCTGCACTGCCGGAAAAGCTTTGGGATCGAGAACTGCTGCCAGTTGACATAGTTTACGCTGCAATTCGCCACTGTAATCTGCGGTGACGTTGATGTGGCCCATTTTGCGTCCGGGACGTTTGTCTTTGCCGTACCAGTGAATGTGGCAGCCTTCCATCGCCAGTAGCGCTTCGGGCAAGGTGTCTTCACCCAAGATGTTAATCATCGCCGTTTCGCGAACCAGTTTGGTACTCCCCAATGGTAGTCCGCACACCGCACGCAGATGATTTTCAAACTGACAGGTTTCTGCGCCTTGCTGTGTCCAGTGGCCAGAGTTGTGCACGCGCGGCGCAATTTCATTGACCAGCAACGTCCCCTGAACATCGAAAAACTCCAACGCCAGCACGCCAACGTAATTCAGGCTTTCAGCCACAGCGGTAAACATCTGTTTCGCTTGCTGCTGTAATTCTGGCGCATCAATCGCAGTCGACAGGCTGAGGACGCCGTTCACGTGCACATTCTCGGCCAGTGGATAGACCGCGATCTCGCCATCTTTGCTACGTGCGCCGACCAGTGACACTTCGCGGTCAAAGGGCACGAATTGTTCCGCTACAATCGCCTGATGCTCAGACGCCGCCAGTGCTTGTGCCATGTCGGCCCATATTGCGTCGCTGTCTTGTGGAGTTTTGAGGCGCCATTGACCTTTGCCATCGTAACCACCCAAGGCGGTTTTCAGCACCATGGGAATGCCGACGTCATCAATCGCAGCATCAAATTCAGCGCGGTTGGTGATCACCGCATATTTGGCGTTGCGTACGCCTGCGTTGTCCAGCAGCGCTTTTTCCAGACGGCGATCGCCACCGGCTTTAATCGCGTCGGTACTTGGCAGAAATTTTCCGCTGCGCTCACACACGGCCAATACATCGTGAGGAATGTGTTCAAATTCAGCGGTAATGACGTCCGCACCGGCAATTGCCTGTTCCAAACCATGGCCCAGCACCGCCTGAGTCAGCGGATGCACCACGTTCTGGGTATTGACGTCAAAGGCGGAAATGTCAAGGTTGAGCGGCGCCCCGGCCAGAGACATCATGCGCGCGAGTTGACCGGAACCTAAGACTAATACGTGCATGGATTAGTCCTCGGCTGGGTTTGGGTGAGCCAGTACGGCTTCGGTTTGTGCGGCGCGGAACGCTTCCACTTTTGCCATCACGCTTTCATCGAACGCACCAATGATTTGCGCGGCCAGTAACCCTGCATTTGCGGCGCCCGCTTCACCAATTGCCAGCGTGCCAACCGCGATGCCTTTGGGCATCTGCACGATAGAATAAAGGGAATCGAGTCCCGATAACGCACGCGACTGCACCGGAACGCCCAGCACGGGGAGGCTGGTGAATGCAGCGGTCATGCCGGGAAGGTGCGCGGCGCCGCCAGCGCCAGCGATGATCACTTTTAGTCCACGCTCTTTGGCACTGGTGGCGTAATCGGCCAGAAGTTGAGGGGTACGGTGCGCGGAAACCACTTTGGTTTCGTAAGCAACACCAAATTGATCCAGCATCTCTGCTGCAAGCTTCATGGTTGGCCAATCCGATTTTGAACCCATGATAATGCCGACGGTCATCTCAAACTCCTTCAAGCGTTATAAATTAAGTGAGCGTTTGTGCGCGCATTATACGGGGATTTTGCTTTCAAGCAAACGTTTGCGTGGTGGTTAAAAGCGTGGCGGTATAATTTATCCCGAATTAGATTTAGCCGTTGCGCCGGATAATTTGTACACTAGGCCGAAAATAAGAAAGTCAGCTCAATTTAGGAAACTCTGGTGAATAATTTTGAACATACACTGCAAGCGTTGCAGTCCGGTGAAGTGATCGCTTATCCCACGGAAGGTGTGTTTGGTGTCGGGTGTGATCCGGACAATCCGCAGGCGATTGAAAAGTTGCTGCAACTCAAGCAGCGTCCGGTCGAGAAGGGCTTGATTCTGATCGCGGCCTCGTACCAACAACTGCTGCCTTATGTTGATGAAAGCCAATTGACGCAAGAGCAGTTGGAGCGAGTGCAATCGACTTGGCCGGGGCCGGTGACTTGGATCATGCCAGCCAGCGAGCGTGTCTCGCATTGGGTGAGCGGCCAGTTTGATACCATTGCCGTGCGCGTGACCGATCATCCGTTGGTGCAGAAGCTGTGTTTGGCGTATGGCAAGCCACTGACATCAACCAGCGCGAATCTGTCGGGCCTGCCGCCGTGCATGACCACGCAGGAAGTCGAACAGCAACTCGGTGATCAACTGGTGGCGATTCTGCAAGGCGAAACGGGTGGTCGTAATAAGCCCAGTGAAATTCGCGATGCCAAAACGCTCCAGGTTTTGAGACAAGGCTAAGTCAACAAAGGAAGTAACGATGCCAACCATCAATAAAGAAGCCGTCAAACAATTTCTGTTGTCGCTACAAGACAGCATTTGCCAGCAGTTGGAAGCCGTCGATGGCGGTGCCACATTTGAAGAAGATGCTTGGCATCGTGAACCTGGCGAAAAGCTCGGCGGCGGTGGTCGCACGCGCGTGATGCGCAACGGCCATGTGTTTGAACAGGGTGGGGTGAATTTCTCCCATGTGGCAGGTCAGCAGATGCCCGCATCGGCAACTGCGCACCGTCCGGAACTGGCGGGTCGCCGCTTTGAAGCCATGGGCGTGTCATTGGTGATGCACCCCAATAACCCGTACGTACCGACTTCGCACGCCAATGTGCGCTTTTTCATTGCGGAAAAAGAGGGTGAGGCGCCGATTTGGTGGTTTGGCGGCGGATTTGATCTCACGCCTTTCTATCCGTTTGAGCAAGACTGTCATGAGTGGCACCGTGTGGCAAAAGCGCTGTGCGCGCCGTTTGGTGATGAAGTCTACGCTGAGCATAAAGCATGGTGCGATCGTTACTTCTACCTGCCGCATCGTGAGGAAACTCGCGGTATCGGTGGGTTGTTCTTTGATGATCTCAATCAGTGGAGCTTTGAGCAGTGTTTTGACTATATAAAGGCGGTCGGCGAAGGGTACACGCAGGCGTATCTGCCGATTGTTGAGCGCCGCAAAGCGACCCCGTATGGTGAACGCGAACGCGAGTTCCAGCTTTACCGCCGTGGCCGTTATGTCGAATTTAACTTGGTCTTTGACCGTGGCACGCTGTTTGGCCTGCAATCGGGTGGTCGCACCGAGTCAATTCTAATGTCGATGCCGCCGTTGGCGCGCTGGGAATACCGTTATCAGCCACAGGCGGGGAGCGCCGAAGCGGAATTACAGCAATTTTTAGTACCGCGCGAGTGGTGACAGCGCCAGTAGTGAGTGATAGGGTCGCATACAGCGACCTTCTTTTATTTCAGGCAGGAACATGGATTTTCAACACGATCAGTATGCGGTGTTCGGCAACCCGATCGGCCACAGTAAATCACCTTTCATTCATACCTTATTTGCCCGTCAAACCAATCAGGCCATGACCTACACCGCGCAACTCGCGCCCGTGGATGGTTTTGTGCAAGCCGCAACAGATTTCTTTGCTCATGGCGGTAAAGGGTGCAACATCACCGTCCCATTTAAAGAGGCGGCGTTCACGTTTGCCACGCGGCTGACGGAACGGGCGCAACTGGCTGGCGCGGTTAACACGCTCAAAAAACTCGATGATGGCGGCATTCTGGGGGACAACACGGATGGTGAAGGTCTGGTGCAGGATCTGATGCTGCATCAGGTGCCGTTGCAAGACGCGCGAATTCTGTTGATTGGGTCCGGCGGCGCGGCGCGTGGCGTGCTTAAGCCTTTATTAGATAAACAGCCCGCCAGCGTGACCATTACGAACCGCACCTTTGCCAAAGCGCAACAGCTAGCCGAGAGTTTTGCGCCGTACGGTAAGGTGAACGCTGTGGAAATGGCGCAGTTGAATTCTGGTTTTGATGTGATCATCAACTCGACGTCGGCCAGTCTGGATGGTGCCCTTCCAAACATTTCCGTCGCGATTTTCAAGCCGACCAGTGTGGCGTACGACATGATGTATGGCAAAGGTCACACCATTTTCAACCAATGGGCATTAGACAGTGGTTGCGCTGAAGCGCATGACGGTTTGGGGATGCTGGTGGGGCAGGCGGCAGAAAGCTTTATGTTGTGGCGCGGTTTGCGTCCGGGGACGAAACAGATTCTGCGTGAACTGCGCAAAAATTTAGAAGGTTAATCATGAACCAATCGATCTTATTTCCGGATATGCAAACTTGGAATGAGGAGCTGCAAGCCGTGGTGTTTCCGGCGCAACAAGCTGGTGCGCTGATTGAGTGTGTGGTGACGCTGGCCGAACTCAGCCGTCTGGCGGCACAGCCAATTGATGGTGAGCAACAGGCTTTAGCCATTTTTCAGACACTGCGTTTTGATTTGGAAGAAATAGCGGAAGCGCTGATTGAAGAAGAAGACTACAACCAGCGCGGGCAAATCGACGTGATTAGCTAATATTCTCAACGGGCATGAGGTAGTCATTTTTACCGTTGACGTAGTTCTCAGCAGACTTCACTAGAAAGGCTCTCTCTTTCTCATTGAGGGGGCGAGCCTGTTTCACCGGACTACCTATATAGAGATAACCACTTTCTAAACGTTTTCCCGGCGGAACTAAACTGCCGGCACCAATCATCACATCGCTCTCGATGACGACGCCATCCAGCACAATGGTGCCCATGCCCACCAATACACGGTCGTGAATTGTGCAGCCATGCAGCATGACCTTATGCCCGATGGTCACGTCTTCACCGATAATCAACGGATAGCCGTCGGGATTCTCGTTATTCTTATGCGTCACATGCAACACACTTCCGTCTTGAATATTGGTACGCGCGCCGATCTCGATGTAATTCACATCGCCGCGCGCCGCGACCAACGGCCAAACACTGGCGTCATCGCCAAGCTGAATGTCGCCGACTAGAACTGAACTTTCATCGATATAGACACGTTCACCAATCTGCGGAGTGATACCTTTATAACTACGAATTGCGCTCATGACGCCTCCTTATTTGGGCTGTTCAGGGCAGTGTAAAAGAGAAATAGTAGTAGAAATAACCTGTGACGAATAAAAAACAGTCAAACAATTAGAAAATCAAAAAAAACGTGAAAAAGCGCTTGCCAATGTGAACTCGATCTCTATAATGCCCCCTCGCTGACACGGCAAAGCTTCGAAAGAAACGAAAGCGGTAGTTCAGCAAGGTCATTTTCAGAGCTGAAAAGCTCGCGAAAATAAACTGAAAAAAGTGTTTGACACGACAGTTTATCTCGCTAAAATGGCCGCCTCTTCCACGGTGACTCAGTCGCTGAAGCAGGAA
>NZ_JBICMV010000026.1:0-6850 GCF_043106745.1 Vibrio sp. CJQ_6
TCAGAGCCCGTTTAAGTACCGACTACACAGCACTGCCTGTCAGTGATAAGGCGCAGCTCGAACACTTAAAAGCTAGTGGCTATCGACTTGTTAACTGGTTACCCGAGAAGTAAACATGAAAAAAATTATCGTTATCTGCCTAATGTTATTACACAGCGCTGCTTGGGCGATGGAGTCTGTTGAGCAGGGAATTATCTTGTTTAATCAAAAAGAGTATCAGCAAGCGCAGCATATCTTTCAGCAGCAATCGGATTCTGGCAGTGCTTATGCGACATTTTGGTTAGGGGTGACCCAGTACAAAAACCGCCAGCACTTTGAGGCAGGACAAACATTTTTAAAAGCGGCGGAGATGGGTGACCCCTGGGCGATGGGGGTTTTGGGGGATGTGAATCTGTATGCTAACAACCCTTGTAAGTTTCTTGGCTGGCCCTGTGATGAGAAATGGTTGACGAAGGCCAAGCAGGGATGGAAAGCTCTTGCTGAAAACGGCGATGGTAAAGCCGCATTTGCTCTAAAAATCAATCAAAGAGAGTGGTGGGAATATATCCCTTTTTATCGTCAAAGTCGGTATCAAGAAATCGTCAGTAAGGCCATTCCTAATGGTGGCTATAAGTTCCTAGACTACAATACTTATTGGGATTCATCTGAAGACAAGCTACCGTACCTCAAGTTGGTTGCCAACCAAGGTTATGCTCCAGCAATGAAAACGCTTTATTATCGAATGGATACCATTGGTTATGATGAAGCCATGAAATGGATTAATAAAGCAATAAAATTGGGTTATGCGGAAGCAGCGAAAACACTATATCTTGCCTATCGAGTAGGTGAGGAAGATCGTGATGGTAATATCATCATGTCCCCCGATCCTAAAAAAGCCTACTACTACAGTCGGCTTACTGAGGCGTTGGGTGGGTCTAAGCAAGATAATAGCCTTATTTTACACAAACGCATCATCAAAGATGGCTTACCCGTTTCGGATGAAAATGGTGAACCAGTGTTTGAAATTCTCGTTACTGAGCAAGAGCAAGCGGAAATGGATAAACAAGTGGCTGAATTTGTAAAAGACATTAAGCCTAATCTGTTTTTGGATGAAACGTCGATAAATCTGTTCTAATTGTTGTGCGCCTTGGCCTGTATTCGGGGTTAAGGCGCGTTTCTCTTTATGGTGCACATGAAAAAAATTATCGTTCTCTGCTTAATGTTGTTACACAGCGCTGCTTGGGCGATGGAATCTGTTGAGCAGGGTATTCGTCTGTTTAACCAAAAAGAGTATCAACAAGCGCAGCAATTTTTCAGCAGCAATCTGATGCTAGCAGTGCTTAAGCAACGTTTGGGTTAGAGTGACACATTGCAATAACCAACCGCCAACATTTTTATTGCTAGATATGTCGATGACATTTCCCTAACTATCGACAGGAAGGAACAAATGATATCAGAACGAAAATTGAACAAATTGGCGGAAAATCTTCATAGTAGTGAGATTGTTTTTAGCTGGGACTATACAGGATTTGGCGGATATCGAGCAGCTAAAGCACGTTGGTTCATGGTTATAACTGCTGGTTGTATTCCCTTAGCTCTACTTTTGTTTAGTGAACTCGATATTGCCAGCGTGTATTTTTGGATAAATGTTATGGTTTGTATCGGAATGGTGTTTGCGGGACGATACCTTTTCCTTTCAGATAGAACCTTTTGTTACAGCTTAACACCGGTTGGTATTTTCTATACTGAGCAAGTTGCTGTACCTGACAGTGCTTATACATTTGTCCGAGGCTTTGCTTGGGTAGGTATTGCGGTATGTATTGTGGCTTTATTCCTATTTGGGCCAATTGCTTTTGTTGGCGTCGCTGGGTGTGCACTGCTTTCTTTCGGTTTGACAAATTTCAATCCAGAAATAGCAAAAAAAGAAGTTTATTTCTCCAATGAATTGATTATTTTTGACCCTGAAAATGACATATTATTAGAAATAAATACTAATGATGAATTTCATCCTAAATTAGTAAGAAGTATTTTCTTTAATACATTCGATGAGAAGCGAGTTTTTATCGAAAAACTAAGAGTTATTCATGAAAATTTTGAATATAATAAGTTGAAAAGCATTAATGAACAATACAAGCATCCTATATTTAATCGAGAACCAAAAAGTGAATAGTATGTCAGGTGATTATTTTAATGAAGATGAACTTAAACTAGAGCATTCCTTGAACTCTTTCCCTTTTGTCGCAGGTCAACGTACCGATAAACTCTTTGGTTCGAGCCATGTACTCTGCCCTTTACCTATTAAAACGTTATTACCGAAAGCTGGACGTTGCGATCAGCTTGTTGCGAAAACGGCTCAATATATCGATATAGGTGGCGTTGGTGGTCTGATATTCCAGACCCAATTGATGTGGATGATGGCCTTTATCGGTTTCGCCTTTTTTCTATGGTTTTACATTATATTTGGCGGCTTCTATGGAATCTATGAAGGCGCTTTCAAAGAGGTTTTGGTGGATGGTAGTTGGCATAAAGAGTTTCGCTTATATGATTTTCTGTACATATTATTAGCTACATTAGCTCCTTTGGGGGGGATATTATTCATTAATGGTAGTATTTTGCTTAGTGCCAGAAAAATGCTTTCTCAAACGCTCCCGTGCCGTTTTCATCGTCAGCGTCGTGAAGTATTGTTTTCTCGTTGGAATGAAGAGAGCAAGACCATTGAAACGCGGATTGTGCCTTGGGAAAAGGTTTGTGCCATGGTGGGACAGAGCAGCACCGTGACCGCTGGCGGTGTGATGTCGTCTGCCTCTTTAATGATTTCGGCAAATGATGAGGAAACTTATGGCGAGTTTTGGTCGGCGCTGCAGATAGGCGCGATTGATAAGTTTCATGCAGCTTCCACTTGGGAGATGATTCGTACCTTCATGGATGAGGGTGCAGATCGAATTTGTGACCCTGCACCGTTGACGCTTGATGGCATCATTGAAGAACACTGCCTGACTCATGGCATCAAAAAAGAAGACTTCAGTAATGCGACACGCTTTTGGTGGTACATCAACGGTACCATGCTGGGTATCTGGCGTACGAATTACGAAATGAGCAAAATCAAACAGCGCTCTGACTGTTTTGCGGATGTTGTCGCGTGGAGCAAACCGTTACCCAAAGAACAATGGCAAAAACCGAGTCGAGCGCTTGATTATGTGAATGAGATGCTGGTTCGCCATGAATACGCAAAGGGACAAACCATTTTCAGTATCGGCGATGCTTGCAGCCGTTACATGCAGCCTCCGCAGGAGAAACGGGCATAACGGATGCCTTTCTCTGCGATACCTAAGAGCGCTGCACCGCAGCGCTTTTTTCTTTCCTCTCTTTTCATCTACACTTATCTCCTCAATGGGGACTAAGGAAATCTTATGGCTACAGCGTTGTATGCCGTCATTTTGGCTGGGTTATTGATAGGGTTGGCGGTGCAGGTGATCAAGCAGCGTCGGCGTCATCAGGTGAAGTATATGGATGGGGGCGTGAATGCGTTGACTTTGGCGCGTAGTGCGCAGGGCAATGCCGCGGAGTACATTCCGATCACGTTGATTTTGATGGGCTTCGCAGAGTTCAACGGCGCGAATGTATGGTGGCTGCATGCGACTGGCATCGCTTTCATTCTCGGTCGTCTGCTGCATGCCAAAGCGATCTATCTCTGACGTTAAGCGTCGCGGGCGAAATGACCATCAGGCAAATGTCGCGTGCGTGAGCGGCGCGATATCGTCGGTTTGGTGTTCCGCCCAACGTCTGTGCGTTGAACGGGGAACAACCGTTTCGAGGCTAGATGAGCTGCAAGCTAGAGAGAATGAAAATGCTCAGCGTACATGAGAGCAAAGAGAATACGGTGATGAGCGCGATGATGTTGGCGGCCAATGTGGCGTTGCCGCCCATCTTATCCATGTCAACACCAATTTAGCGGCGTTACTCAATGCTCAATCGGTCACGGTTGAGTTTTATGCTCGACAAGCGATTGAAAAAAAGACCATAACAAGTAGCCGAACGGGCTCAACTGAAAAGAGTGAAATCATTAACCTAAGCCAGCATAATGTCACGGTTATCCATCAAGAGCAGCGTAATGAAGGTACTGCCTATTTTGTTAAATATGATTTAACCGTACCAGAATACAGTACCGATTTTAGCCTACTGATGATGCGTTCTTATCAGTATCGCTACCAGCCTGTTTTTGTGCTCAGAACCAAGCTGCACGTTGAGCAGGCCAGCTTTCCGACATTAGCATTAGAAGAGCGTGATGATTCTCGCGCTGTGAATGTGGTTCCAACGTATGCTTTAGATAACAACAGTGATCAAGATTGGGCGCACAATACCGTATTGGCGTAAAGCGTATCATCGGTCATCAAAAACATTAGGAATGATAATGGCTTATAACTCAGAGCAATTCACCCTCCAACCACCTAAAGAGGCGTAAGGTTTTTACGGCGTATCTTAAAGGGGCAGATATTCCCTTTTACTAAAGCCAATGAGACAATTTCATTGTCTCTAGCAAGAGAGACTGAGCCGTCCGCTATGCAAAGCTATAATCAAGATAATTTATTTTGGGATGAAAAAATTTAAATAGTGAGGCTTTGTCTGGGTGGTCACAATTCTATTTTATGATTGCTGGGATGGTAAAAGTTTCACTTATTATTGCCTTGCCGCTTCTCTACTTGATCATTATTTCTGCCATGATATTTGGACCGTATGGATGGAAGGATTGGGCTGGAGATTTTGGCACTGTTACTTTGTATACAACACTTCCTTGTTTACTTTTTTATGGTCATTTTAAATTGGTCAGTGCAGGCCATCTTTTTCTAGCGCCCTTTTTAAAAAGTAAACGAGTGTATAGCCTCAATCGCCAAACTGGCATGATGACACTGTTTAAAAAAGGCAATAAAAAGCGTTTTAGCCATCCATTTATTGAGTTTGACTGTGTGCTGATGTCCGCCCCTAGTCCACAAGGGCACTTAAATTACAACCTGATGTTGGTGCATCGCTATCATGATTATTCCTTTGGGGTGCCTTCGGTAATCTAATTGGCAGTAATGAGAGGGTGGAAGAGTATTATCGGTTGTGGAATATGATCCAACGTTACATGGATATCAGCCAACCCATGCCCGATATTTTAGTGCTTGAGCCTGCACGTGAAAGAGACCCAACTACTACCGCCTATGATAAGCAGACTGGGCGCAATCCACGATACTGGCGTGATATGAGTGATGAAGAATACCAGCAAACTCTGAAAAGAATCGCAGAGCAGCAAAAAAATCAGCCAGATAGTGTCCCAGCATTGAATGTTTTTTCACCATCTTAGTGATGGATACTGCTTTTATCTAAACGAGACTGATTACTTATAATTTGTATGGTTTGTGCAGCTTATTTGCGCTTACACTAACTGCAACTGTAAACCTCCCAAGCCCAGTGGCTAAGATTGGCAAGGTTTGTGAAAGCGTCTGATTTAAGTGGTGAGAATAAGTTAATTTCTCGGAAGTTTGATGAGGTTAGTGAGAAACTTTGTAAGAATATGGTGCTAACTCGTTATGATGAGTCATTCCAGAGCGGCCTGCTGGTTGGAATTAAAAAGCCAACCCAGTATTTTGCTTACCCGATCGGTCTTGTGCAAAATCCGGTGGTCGGTCAAAAATTGCAAGTATGGCTAGAAACAGAGTCACACTGTGAGCTAGTGAAAAAGAACGAAATTATTATCAATTGGAGTATTCATGAAGCTTTATCCTAATCGACTTCTCCGTCTTGTTTTGGTGATTAGCTTTATAGTTGGGCTGGTTGCTTGCAAGCCTAACCCACAAGACGATATCGCCCTGTTTCAGCCATTTATTACTGAAAATATTAACAAAAAATCTGATGACCCTTATATATCGAGCACCGTAAAGCCGGGAGATAAGCTGTATGACATATTGGTCAATATTCAACATGGCGACACACATTCAGCCTATGAAAAATTAATGGTTTTAGTTGATAAAAATGATTATGAAGCCCAATTTTTGGTCGCTAAGATGATTTATCAAGCTAGTAGTCAGTCGATCGCAAGGGCTATTAAGTTGTATAAGCAATCCGCTAATCAAGGGAATCCATATGCGTATTATGAACTGTCCCCATTAGGAAAAGGATGCTTGGCATACTTTGGTAAAAAAACGTGCACTGATGAAAATTTCAATAAAGCCATTGAACTTTTTAAATCTCTCGCTGAGAAAGGTGATCTGCGAGCTCAATATTTTTTACTAAAACAGCAAGAATTAGACCAATCGAAAGAGACTCGTGCTCAGTATATTCAAGAGGTAATTCGATTTTCTCAATATCATTATTACCAACCCTTGATGGACTATGTAAATACTATTTTAATTCGTCCACAAGATAAATTTAATTATGAAGCTAAAACTCCAGAATTATATCAATTAGCAATTCAGTTGCTAACTGTTGCTGCTAATAATAATTATATACCAGCAATAGAATTTCTTGTTCGACAAGACTCCGATCTAAAAAGTAATGATGATTTATATTTAAAACTAAAAACTCTAGGCGGTACACACTTTTATAAGACTAGGTTTTTTGAGTTTAAAAAAGAATTTAATAATAGCAAATTATATTGCTATGCTACTTTGTATGAGGCTATAACAGGGTCAGACAAGTTATTTATTGGTATAGAAAATGCGGAAAATATAACTATAGACTGTAATATAGAGGAAAGTATGAAAACAATGACACCAATGGTATACATAGATGGTTTTACTAGCCGTGATGATTGGGTAGATTAAACTTTCATTTATACTCACTTTGCTAGATATTCGTGTTTAGGAGCGGTTATGGCCACAACAGGGTATGC
>NZ_JBICMV010000027.1:0-100600 GCF_043106745.1 Vibrio sp. CJQ_6
TCTCCCCATGTGAGAGTAGAACATCGCCAGGCTTTAATATCGTTTTCAGATATTCATTTTAAGGAATAATTTGAAAACACAGCTAAAGATCCAGCATCATCTGTATAAGACTCGATTTTTAGTGACAATTTGTGGAGAGATGGCTGAGTGGTTGAAAGCACCGGTCTTGAAAACCGGCGATGGTTAATAGCTATCCTAGGGTTCAAATCCCTATCTCTCCGCCACTATTCAAAAAGCCCGCTGAGCAATCAGCGGGCTTTTTGTCATTTGTCACGGTGAAAATGAATCGTAAAAAAGCCGCAGTGATTGCGGCTAGCATATTCAGTCAACAATACTGCGTTTGGATGACACCACTCGCCACAACGCTCGAACCAACGGATCATCGAGCTGTGAGCGCTTACAGCACACCCCAAGCTTGAATGGTTTGATCGGTGAGAAGGCGAGTCGCTGTACTTTCTCTCGCACAGGGCTGTTGTTGATCACCACATCCGGCGCAATTCCGACACCACACCCCAAAGCCACCATGCTCACGATCGCCTCATGTCCGGCAATCTGTGCGTAAATGTTGGGCTTAATCTTCATCTTCTTAAACCAAGCATTCGCACGATCCCGTGCGGTTCCGACTTCTGGCACAATGAAGGGAACTTGTGTCCAGTCAGGGTGCTCTTTTTGTACTTCCTCAACGAAACTGCTGATGCCAATCGGCGCGATCACCGACAGTGGGATTTCGCTGATGGTTTCAAACTCAACCCGGGATGGCAGACTTTCTGGCATGGCGGAGATGGCGATGTCTGCTTCATCATTGAGGATTTTATCGATCGCTTGTGCTGGATCGCCTGTCAGCAGTTTGAATTCGATGTAGGGATGCTTTAAACGAAAAGCATTCAGTAGTTCAGGCAGATGACTGTAGCTGGCGGTCACGGAGCAAAAAAGGCGAATCTCACCTTTTAATTTGGCTTCCTGATCATTGAGTTCGAATTGAAACTGACGCCATTCATTGATCATCCGCATCGCGACAGGCAGTAGTTTACTCCCCGCTGGCGTGAGCTCAACGCTTCGGTTGTCGCGGACAAACAGGGCATGACCAATCTCTTCTTCCAGTTTCTGGACCTGACGGCTGAGTGCTGATGGACTGACGTGCATCGCGGTCGCGGTTTTACTGAAATTCATGCTGTCACACAGATGCAGAAACAGCTGTAAGGTTTTAATGTTCATGGAAACTCTCACGTTGCATTAATTGCAATAACTAATTGTGAATATATCACTTTGAGCAACTGAATGTCTGTTTTAGTATGAATTCATTCGGTGCAGAGCCACCGCCCTAATGGAATAACGATAAAGGAGCACCCTCATGGCTAACTATTTCAATACGCTAAACCTACGTGAACAACTTGATCAACTTGGCCGCTGCCGCTTTATGGCGCGTGAAGAATTTGCAACCGAAGCAGATTACCTGAAAGGCAAGAAAGTCGTCATCGTGGGGTGTGGTGCTCAAGGCCTGAACCAAGGTCTGAACATGCGTGATTCGGGTTTGGACGTTGCTTATGCTTTGCGCCAAGCGGCAATCGATGAAAAGCGTCAGTCGTACAAAAACGCCAAAGACAACGGCTTTGTGGTTGGTAGCTATGAAGATCTGATTCCACAAGCTGACCTCGTAGTTAACCTCACACCAGATAAACAACACTCTAATGTGGTTGAAACGGTGATGCCATTGATGAAACAAGGTGCAGCGCTGGGTTACTCACACGGCTTCAACATCGTGGAAGAAGGCATGCAAATTCGTCCAGACCTGACGGTTGTGATGGTGGCGCCAAAATGTCCAGGTACGGAAGTGCGTGAAGAGTACAAGCGTGGCTTTGGTGTACCAACATTGATTGCGGTTCACCCAGAAAACGATCCAAAAGGTGAAGGTTGGGATATCGCGAAAGCATGGGCTGCTGCAACTGGCGGTCACCGTGCGGGTTGTCTGGAATCCTCGTTCGTTGCGGAAGTCAAATCGGACTTGATGGGTGAGCAAACCATCCTGTGTGGCATGCTGCAAGCCGGTTCTATCGTGTGTTACGAGAAAATGATTGCTGACGGTATCGAACCAGGTTACGCCGGTAAACTACTGCAATTTGGTTGGGAAACCGTGACTGAAGCGCTGAAGTTTGGTGGCATCACGCACATGATGGATCGTCTGTCGAATCCGGCGAAAATCAAAGCGTTTGAACTGTCTGAAGAGCTGAAAGATCTGTTGCGTCCACTATACAACAAACACATGGATGACATCATCTCGGGTCACTTCTCAAGCACCATGATGGCCGACTGGGCGAACGATGACGTGAACTTACTGGGCTGGCGTGCAGAAACGGCGGAAACAGCGTTTGAAAACTACCCAGCAACGGACGTGAAGATCGCAGAACAAGAGTACTTCGACAATGGCATTCTGATGATTGCGATGGTTCGTGCTGGGGTTGAACTGGCCTTTGAAGCGATGACGGCATCTGGCATCATTGATGAGTCGGCGTACTATGAATCACTGCACGAATTGCCACTGATTGCGAACACCATCGCTCGTAAGCGTCTGTACGAAATGAACGTGGTGATCTCTGATACGGCGGAATACGGGAACTACCTGTTCGCTAACGTCGCGACGCCGCTGCTGCGTGAGAAGTTCATGCCAAACGTTGGTACGGACGTGATTGGTAAAGGCTTGGGTGAGACATCAAATCAAGTGGATAACGCGACGCTGATTGAAGTGAACAGCATCATCCGCAACCACCCTGTGGAATATATCGGTGAAGAACTACGTGGCTACATGAAAGACATGAAGCGCATCGCAGTGGGTGATTAATCACTCGGCTTAAAAGAATTACAAACGCAAACACAACAACATAAAAAAGAAAAAGGGCTTAGTCGCAAGACTAAGCCCTTTATATATTCAGCGTATCCGCTGCCAATGACATTCTGGCCGAATGGCCTTATTTATCCGCCAGTTTAGCTTCCAGCTCGGCGAGCTTGGCTTCCATCTCGGTCAGTTTTTGACGTGTGCGCAGCAGGACTTGAGTTTGAACGTCGAACTCTTCGCGGCTAACAACATCCAGTTTATTCAACTGTCCTTGAATCACTTGGCGCACTTTTTGTTCCACGTCCGCACCCAGCTCTTTCACTGGCTGAGGCATGGATTCGTGAATCTGCTTGGCAATTTGCTCAAGTTTTTTTGGATCAAACATGCGGTTTTCACTCCTATATTTATTCCGCTCATTCTATGCAATTCGTCGTGGAATGTCGTTAATTGCGACCATAAAAAAGGCCACCGAAGTGACCTTTTGTGAGTCAGAAACTCTTTAGTGATTTACTTGTTCTCTGCCAGTTGGCGTTGTGCGGCTTTCGCTTCATCAACTCGGGCCAGTTTCTCCAAGTCTTTGTCTTCGACAAACACAGGCAGCGGTTTGTGTTTCTCCGCCAAGTAGCTGTAAATCACCGGCAGGACGAACAGGGTAAAGATAGTCCCGATGGCCAGACCAGCGACGATGACAATCCCGATACTGAAACGCTGAGCAGCACCGGCACCGGTGGCGTACATCAACGGGATCAGACCTGCAATCATCGCTGCGGTGGTCATCAGAATCGGACGCAGACGCACTTTAGCAGCCGCCATGACGGCATCAATACGATTGAGTTTGTTGTGCAACTGCTCTTCTTTGGCCACTTCACAAATCAAAATACCGTGCTTGGTGATCAGACCCACGAGGGTAATCAAACCGACCTGCGAGTAAATGTTCATGGTTGCCATCCCCCATGCCAGCGCAATCAATGCACCACAAATGGCGAGTGGTACCGACACCATGATCACGATCGGGTCTTTGAGTGATTCAAACTGAATCGCCAGCACCAAGAAGATGATCGCCAAGGCCAGACCAAACGTGGCATACAGCGCGCTGCCTTCGGTCACGTACTGACGGGCTTCACCCATGTAATCGTGATTGTACCCTTTCGGCAGTTTGGTATCGGCGATGTTCTCGAACCACGCGATGGCATCCCCCATGGCAGTGCCGGGCGACGGAACCGCTCCTACGGTTGCTGAGTTCAACTGGTTGAAGTGTGGCAGCGCACGCGGCTCAGCCACAACATCAATGTTGATCAAGCTACCCAGCGGCACCGCTTGCCCATCTGCGCCGCGAACGTAGTAATTGTTCATCGACTCTGGGTTCAAGCGCCATTTACGCTCAACCTGTGGAATCACTTCGTACGAACGGCCGTTCAGGTCGATACGGTTGACGTAACCGTCCGCCATCATGGTGCCGAGCGTGACACCGATGTCTTGCATGGTGACACCATACGCGCCGGCTTTGTCCTTATCGATGTTGATTTTCATCGTGGCCGAGTCGTAGTTCAAATCCAAGTTGGAGTACACAAACAGCGGACTGTTTTGAACTTCGGTCAGCACGTCGGTTGCAATGGTAAACAAGCTCTCAAATGCATTGGGCGTGGTGATGACAAACTGAATCGGTAGGCCTGAACCCGCACCCGGCAATTCCGGCATCTGGAAGGCGGTGACTGCCATCCCCGGAATGTCTTTCACCAAGTTACCCACGCGTGTGGTCACTTCAGCCTGGCTCGCTTCACGCTGGCTCCAAGGGACCATTGATGCGATACCAAACGCTTGGTTTGAATCTGGCACCCCGGTGAAGACCTGCGCAAATTGCACTTCTGGCTGATCGGAGAGAATCTTGTTCACATCCGCCATGGTGTTGGACAGGTAATCCAAGTTCGCATTGGATGGACCGGTACCCAGCAGCATGACCACGCCTTTATCTTCCGATGGTGCCAGTTCACTTGGAATGAACTTGAACAGCACCGGCAAGCTACCAAACACGATGATCGCAAACGCAATGACCACCGGACGGTGTTGCATGACCGCACGCAGCATTTTTTCGTAGCGGTTGGTCATTTTGTCCAGCACGTGGTGCACTTTCTGTTCAAAGCGATTGGGTTTTTCATTCGCTTTGAGCATTTTTGAACACATCATCGGCGACAGCGTCAGTGCGATAATACCGGACACAAACACGGAACCGGCCAGCGTGAGGGCAAACTCTTTAAACAGCGACCCGGTGATCCCGCCCATCAGCGCGATAGGCGCGTATACTGCACCCAGCGTGAGCGTCATGGCAATCACGGGCACGGCGATTTCACGCGTCCCGATAATCGCGGCGCGGAATGGGGATTCGCCTGCCTTGATATGGCGGTCGACGTTTTCCAGCACCACGATCGCATCATCCACCACCAAGCCGATGGCGAGTACCATCGCCAGCAGGGTCATCAAGTTCCAGGAGAAGCCCATCGCCTGCATCACCATCGCCACACCAATCAGCGACAGCGGAATGGTGACGATAGGAATGATCACGGCGCGGAACGAACCAAGGAACAAAGTGATCACCACCAGAACGATCACTGCCGCTTCGATGATGGTTTTAATCACTTCATGAATCGATTCGTTGATCGCAACGGTGGAGTCATACAACACGTTCATCTTGATGTTGCTTGGCATGTTGCGTTGCAGCTCTGGCAAGATCTCCAACACATCTTTGGCGATGTTGATTGGGTTTGCACTGGGCGCAGCGTTGATTGCGGCAACCACCGCTTCTTGGCCGTTGGCACTCGCGCGGTATGTGTCGTGGCTTTTCGCCAATGTCACGTTGGCAATGTCGCCCAGACGGGTCACGTTCCCGTCTTCGGTTTTCACCACCAGACTTTTCAGCTCGTCGACGTTCGAGACTTGCGTATCGGCGCTACCGTTAAACAGCACGAATTCGCCTATCGCTTGACCGGTAGCCGATTGGTAGTTGTTGGCACTCAGAACGCTCATCACGTCGGTGGCGGTCAGGTTAAACGCCGCCATTTTGGCTGGGTCGAGCCACACGCGCAGGGCGTATTTCAGGCCACCGTACAGATCGATACTGGAAATCCCGTTGATCGAGTACAGCTGAGGGTTGGTCACACGTTGCAGGTAATCGGTGATCTGACTCGAATCCAGTTCATTACTGGTAAAGCCGATGTAGAGAACCGCGGTGGTGGAACCGGTCGACATGGTCACTGTTGGGTCTTCCGCTTCTTTAGGAAGCTGAGAGCGCACCGAGTTGGTCTTGGCCAGCACGTCAGACAACGCCGCATTCGGATCGGTGTTGAGCTTCATGTTGACCGTGATTTTCGAAGTCCCCAAGACGGATTGCGACGTCATGTAGTCGATGTTATCGGCCTGAGCAACCGCCTGTTCCAAAGGCTGGGTAATAAAGCCTTGAATCAGATCGGCACTCGCACCGTAATAACTGGTACTGACGGTAATCACCGTATTGGTCATTTCCGGATATTCACTGACCTGCATTTTGAACACAGCTTGCAAACCAAGCAGCGCAATCAAAAAGCTGATCGAAATCGCGAGTACCGGACGTTTAATAAAAACATCAGTAAAGCGCATACATCCTCCGCTTACAGCATTGGGGTTTCAGCAGGAGGCGTTGTTGCATTGCTTTCGACAATGCGAACTTTGGCGCCATTACTTAAACGAACCTGACCTGAGGTCACCACCACATCGCCGGCTTTCACGCCATCAAGAATGTGGGCAATGTCTTTGGTTCGCTCACCCACTTTCACCACATGCTGTTGCACGCGTTTCACGCCATCTTCTTCGGTCACAACAAACACGTTGTTGCCGTACAGTGTAAAGGTGATTGCGGTTTGTGGCAGCGTGACCTGATTTTCCAGTTTCGGCAGAATGATGCTGGCGCGCGCAAACATACCGCTGCGCAGCTTCCCGTCGCTGTTTGGAATATCGGCTTGCACTTGAATCAGACCACTTTGCACGCTCACTGCCGGTTCAATGGCCGTGATCGAGCCGTGGAATGAAGTGGCTGGGTACGCATCGACAAAAATGTTCACGTCCTGGCCCATCGAAATGCGCGAAATGTCTGTTTGTGGCACGGTAAAACGTAAACGCATCACGCTGGTGTCTTCCAGACGCACGATGTCGGTGCCCGGTTGCAAGTACTGACCCAGGTAGACGTTACGAATACCGACCACGCCAGCAAATGGCGCTTTGATTTCGCGACGGGCAATCGAGGCCTTCAGGCTCTCGATGTCGGCAGACAAGGAGTAGTAATTCGCTTCGGCATCATCAAACGATTCTTTAGAAATGGAGCCTTTTGCGTACAGACCTTTGTAGCGTTCGTATTTGGCTTTCGCTGCCGGTAAGCGGGCCTGAGAACTTTTCAGGTTCGCTTTCTCGACGTCGGAATCCAGCATGACCAGTGGTTGGCCTTGAGTCACTTGTGTGCCTGACTCAAAGGTGATTTGGTCGATGACACCGCTGGTTTCTGTCGTCAGCGTGACGCCCTGATTGGGTTCAATAAAGCCGATGGCATCAATGACCGGAATCCAGTCCACAGGTTTCACTTCGGTCACTGTGATTGGAAATTCTGCTTCAGGGCGATTGGCCATGTATTCAGCAATTTTCTTTTGCTTAAACAAATTGAAACCTATCACGCTGCCAAACAGCAGAATCACGATAAGTATCATGAAGAATGTCCACTTTTTCATTCTAGTGAGAACCCCAGTTTAGTGTTGAATGATTGTGTCCCAACAGGCTTCAATTACTGCCTGAAGGTCGTCGTTGCTTAGTTGGTACAAGCCGGACGCATGTTTTTGCGCCAAGGCGACAGTCGTTTCAAAACTTAGCGCCGCGAGGATTTGATTATCCAGCGGTTTGAATAAGCCTTGTGCTTTACCTTGATCGAACAGCAAATCGACTTTGGTAAACATTTTCCTCTCAAGTTCCTTAATGTTGCAACCAGTTGTTGTGGGTAATGATTCATATTGAACATAGTTGCAAATCAGATCACTGTCCGAGTTCGCCAAACTCCAGATGTTCAGCCACATGGTACGAAAACGCTGTTTCAGCGGCATGTCATCGCTGACATTGTCCTGCACAGCATCCGCAATTCGGCGACTGACATGTAATCGCACTTCACGTAGCAGATGTTCCTTATCGTCGAAGTAGCGATACAACGTTCCTGCGGCTACATCGGCTTTTCTCGCTAATTTGTGCATCGACAAACCACGAAACCCCAATTCTGCAATCAGGGTTTCCGCCGATTCAAGAATCGCCAGTCGCTTGTCAGTTAGTTGATCAGGCACAGAAAAATTCCGTAGTGAATGAACGTTCATCCATTATAGCTTATATTCTGCTCCTTTTTGCAACACAAATGTGCAGTAAAAATAAAGCCACGGTTTTTTCTTTGTGTGGAAAGCAGCGCCGACGGGCATTATCATTAGCAGCTTGAATAAGCAGACCCAGAGAGCAACATGAAGCTGAATCCAAGACAAGATGAAGCCGTGAAATACGTATCCGGTCCGTGCCTGGTTTTGGCGGGGGCTGGCTCGGGCAAGACTCGAGTAATCACCAATAAAATTGCCTATTTGGTTCAGCAGTGTGACTACAAGGCGCGCCATATCGCAGCCGTGACGTTTACCAATAAAGCCGCGCGAGAAATGAAAGAGCGCGTGGGTCAAACATTGGGGAAAGCCGAATCCCGTGGTTTGATGGTTTCGACTTTCCATACTCTGGGGCTCAATATCATTCGTCGCGAATACAAACAGCTGGGCTTAAAAGCGGGTTTCTCGCTGTTTGATGATCAGGACCAGTTGGCCCTGCTCAAAGAGCTGACCGAAAAACAGCTCGATGGCGACAAGGATTTGCTGCGCCAATTGACGAGCACTATCTCCAATTGGAAGAACGACATGCTGTCGCCGGAGCAGGCCAAAGCGCAGGCGCAGGGTGAGCAGCAGCAACTGTTTGCGTTTTGCTACGAGATGTATCAAAAGCAGATGCAGGCGTACAACGCACTCGATTTTGACGACTTGATTTTGATGCCGGTGCTGCTGTTGCGTCATCATGATGAGGTACGTCAGCGTTGGCGCAACCGCATTCGTTACCTGCTGGTCGACGAATACCAAGACACCAACTCCAGTCAGTATGAGCTGGTGAAATTGTTGGTTGGGGAGCGTGGCCGTTTAACCGTGGTGGGGGATGATGACCAGTCGATTTACTCATGGCGCGGCGCGAAGCCCCAAAACCTGGTGTTGCTTGGCCAAGATTTTCCGAATCTGCGTTTGATTAAACTGGAACAGAACTACCGCTCCACCAGTCGGATTTTGCGCGCGGCGAACATTTTGATCGCCAACAACCCGCACGTGTATGAGAAGTCACTGTTTTCCGAGATTCCCGACGGAGAAAAACTCAAAGTCGTGCTGGCGAATAATGAGGATCACGAAGCGGAAAAAGTGACGGCGGAGATCATCGCGCACAAATTCCTCAACCGAACCGAATATCGTGATTATGCGATTTTGTATCGCGGGAACCATCAGTCACGCTTGATTGAAAAATCCTTGATGCAGAACCGCGTGCCGTACAAGCTCTCCGGCGGCACCTCGTTCTTTTCGCGCGCTGAAATTAAAGACATCATGGCTTATCTGCGCGTGTTGGTGAATCCGGACGATGACAACGCGTTCTTGCGTATTGTGAACACGCCGCGGCGTGAGATTGGGCCGGCGACCCTAGAAAAACTGGGTAGTTACGCCAACATGCGTGGCAAAAGCTTGTTTGAGTGCAGTTTTGAGTTGGGGTTGGAGCAGCACCTGTCCGGTCGTGGTTTGGAGAATTTGCGCCGTTTTACCCAATGGTTGGTGGCGATCGCCGACAATGCCGAACGGGGTAATACCGTCGATGCGGTGCGTTCGTTGGTGCGTGACATTCATTACGAAGACTGGTTGTACGAAACCTCCTCCAGCGCTAAAGCGGCGGAGATGCGGATGAAAAACGTCTCGGATCTCTACTCGTGGATTGTGGCGGATTTGGAAGGTGACAATTACGATCAGGAAGAGAAAACCCTCAAAGAGGTGGTGCAACGCCTCACCCTGCGCGACATGATGGAGCGCGGTGAAGAAGATGACGACAGCGACGCGGTGCAACTGATGACGCTGCATGCTTCCAAAGGGTTGGAGTTTCCGTATGTGTATTTGATTGGTGCGGAAGAGGGCATTTTGCCCCATCAAACCAGCATTGATGAAGATAACGTCGAGGAAGAACGCCGTTTGATGTACGTGGGTATTACTCGGGCGCAGCGGGAACTGACATTTGTGATGTGCAAAGAGCGGCGCCAGTTTGGTGAATTGCTCAAGCCGACGCAGAGCCGCTTTTTGGATGAGCTGCCGTTTGACGATGTCGAATGGGAAGTGAAGAAAAAACCGCTGTCGCAAGAAGAGCGAATGGCCAAAGGTCAGGCACACATTGCCAACATTCGCGCCATGTTTAAGAAGTGATTGGCGACCGCACGTGAATAAAAAAGGCTTGGAATCTCCAAGCCTTTTTTGTGTCTGGTCTACTTACAAACCTTCAATCATGTGCTCGATGGCAGCCATGATTTCATCATCGCTACAATCCATACATGTGCCTCGTGGCGGCATCAGGTTCAGACCGTTAATCGCGTGTTGTTGCAAGACGTCTTTCCCTTGTGCAATACGCGGAGCCCAATCACCGGCGTTACCTTTGATGGGCGCGCCACTGACGCCAGATGCGTGACAGGCAATACAAAATGTGCCATAAACTTTAGCGCCATCACGAGGTCCGGTCGGTTCAGCGACAACCGGTTCACTGCCCGCCAAGTACACATCCCCAACGGGTTTGATGCGTTCGGCAATGGCGTCGTAATCGGCTTGGCTGGTGGCAAATGCTGCCGTAGAAAAGGTTAGTGCAGCGAACAATACGCTTAAGACTGATCGAGACATATCCATTAAACTCACTTTACATTCCAAAGGTAAGTGCTGCTTACCCAATTATTATTTAGCGTAGGGCGATTTAAAAAGCGATCAAAGCTGTTAAATCAATGTAAATATTGGGTGATTATATCCCGATAAGTTGTTGCAATAAACAACAAGTTGCGATCTTCAGGGGCTTAGTCACATCCTTTGTGTGGGGTTATTGGCAACTAACTGACGAAAAAGACGCCAAACGATAAAAAAAGTTGAAAAAGTACTAGACGGCCTTGGGGGATATCCGTATTATTCCACTCCGCCGATAGGGCATGCGCCCGTAGCTCAGCTGGATAGAGCGTTGGCCTCCGGAGCCAAAGGTCGAAGGTTCGAATCCTTTCGGGCGCGCCATTTCCCGGAGGAAGATCGGTAACAATTGATAGTGGTGGCTATAGCTCAGTTGGTAGAGTCCCGGATTGTGATTCCGGTTGTCGCGGGTTCGAATCCCGTTAGCCACCCCATTTGTCGGTGAATAGCGCAGTTTGGTAGCGCATCTGGTTTGGGACCAGAGGGTCGGGGGTTCGAATCCCTCTTCACCGACCACTCTTTATCTAGTTAGGCTTTAATCGCGTGACTAGTTCGGCAAGCAGCCGGTTACACAAATTGATGGTGGCTATAGCTCAGTTGGTAGAGTCCCGGATTGTGATTCCGGTTGTCGCGGGTTCGAATCCCGTTAGCCACCCCATTCTTTTAAAGAATAAAAGCTCGGTGAATAGCGCAGTTTGGTAGCGCATCTGGTTTGGGACCAGAGGGTCGGGGGTTCGAATCCCTCTTCACCGACCACCATTCAAAGCCTCGTCAGAAATGACGGGGCTTTTTTGCATTTGTAATTTGTAATTTGTAATTTGTAATTTGGATGTTGGAAGCTTGGGCGGTTGGAGGCTGCGTTTGCTTTTAGCAGACTCGAGTCGTGGGCTGGAGCGCCAGTCCGATCGAATCCTCATTCACCGGCCGTCATTCAAAGCTTCGTCAGACATGACGGGGCTTTTTGCCTGTGTGGTTTCGATACTTGGCAGCGCATTGGTGCACTCACTGGTAAGCTCGGCTTGAATGCGGCGTGGCAACGAGCGCGATGGTAGTGAAAAGGTTTTCCTGGGCGCGAGCGTGCACCGTTTGCGGGGCGATGAGATGGGGACATCCGTCACGAAGACGCCGGCATGCGTTCGCTTAGCGGTGATTAATTTGATCGATATCAGGGAATGGTGCTGTTTCTGTGGTTCATTTGGCATTTTCTGGTTTTATGCGTTTGCGACGCCTGAAAGCCATCTAAGCTCTATGAGTCGAGTGAACCGCGAATGGCGAGTGTTGGGTCGTGGTGACGGTGAAATCCCTGCTTTTTTGTTTTAGATAGTTCTCGATAATCATGCTAATTAGTTTTGAAAGTTTGGTTTTATACACTGGTTTTTGATTTTAATTCCAAGATCTAACGCTTAGGTAATGGATTTCACTTGGCGGTTGTTTCTTTATTGTTAAAAGTCATTGTTTGCATAATTGTGAACAAATATGCGTACAGTCCTATTTACAATATTTTTATATTTACTCGGAATATAGAGTTTAAAACTATATGAATCGGTATGAATTGGCGTGCTAGAAACGGCTTTGATTATTTATATATGTAATTTAAATGCATAACAATTCGACAAAGCTGCTTTATTTTTGGTCGTTATCGATTTTTTATCCTCTCAATGTTGCTTTTCTGTGAAATATTTGCCAAATTGATGACCTTGTAAATTGCCAGAATAATGTACTGGTAAGAATGGATTCACTTGTACTCGTGGTGAGACGGCCAATTCAGGTCGTGCGCCGTGAGTCTCAGACAGGGCAGAAAACTGCCGAAGCAGTAGAGGTCTGGTTAGATGTCACTTTTAGAAGTTAAAAACCTTCGTATTGAATATCCGTCACGTCACGGCGTCCATGCCGCGGTGAAATCGCTGTCGTTCAACATTGAACGCGGTGAAATCGTGGGTGTGGTTGGCGAATCTGGCGCGGGTAAATCGACGGTGGGCAATGCCATCATCGACTTGCTCAGCCCACCGGGAACCATTGCTGGAGGCGAGGTGTTCCTTGATGGCCAAAAAATCTCCGGTTTGTCCGCAGACAAGATGCGCGCCGTTCGTGGATCTAAAATTGGCTTCATCTTCCAAGACCCAATGACGTCTTTAAACCCACTGTTTACCGTCGAGCAGCAGCTCAAAGAGACCATTCACGCCAACATGAAGGTGAGTGATGATGAGGCGTACCAACGGGCGCTGTCTCTGATGCAACAGGTGGGGATTCCTCAACCGGAAAACCGTCTGAAACAGTACCCGCACCAATTTTCAGGCGGCATGCGTCAGCGTGTGGTGATTGCCATTGCGCTGGCGGGCGAGCCGGATCTGATCATCGCTGATGAACCCACCACCGCGCTGGATGTGTCCATTCAGGACCAAATCCTGAGCCTGATTCGCGAGCTGTGCATTCAAAACAATGTGGGTTGTATGCTGGTCACGCATGACATGGGCGTGGTGTCGAACGTCACGGACCGCGTGGCGGTGATGTATCGCGGGGAGCTGGTGGAATTTGGCCCAACCGCCAAAGTGCTGGGCGACCCGGATCACCCCTACACGCGCAGCCTGATTTCGGCCGTGCCACGTTCAGACATCAAACTGGATCGCTTCCCGCTGGTGACCTACATCGAAGATGTGGGCGATCATCAATCACTGGATATCAAAAATCACTGGTTGGGTCAGAGTCAGGATCAGCGCCAATACACCGGCCCGCTACTGAACGTTGAACATGTGAACCTGCGTTTTGTGACCAAAGATTCGCTGTTTGAGAGCCGCCGGGAGTACGTGCAGGCGTCAAACGACGTGAGTTTTGAAGTGTTTGAAGGCGAAACCTTTGGTTTGGTGGGAGAATCGGGTTCAGGTAAATCGACCATTGCGCGTGTAATCGCGGGGTTGTATGAACCGAATGATGGTCGCGTGACCTTTGAAGGCATCGACCTCACGGCGATGAAATCCGAGAAAGAGCGCCGCCCGATGCGTCGTCAGATGCAGATGGTGTTCCAGAACCCATACACGTCCATGAATCCGCGCATGAAGATTTTCGACATCATTGCCGAGCCGATTCGTTTCCACAAATTGACACGTAACGAAGCGGAAACTCGCCAGATCGTGAACGATCTGTTGGATCATGTGGGTTTGGGGCGTCAATCGGGCGTGAAGTATCCTCATGAATTTTCGGGCGGTCAGCGTCAACGTATCTCAATTGCACGTGCGCTGGCGACGCGTCCGCGTCTGCTGATTTGTGATGAACCGACGTCAGCGCTGGACGTGTCCGTTCAGGCGCAAATTCTTAACCTGCTGAAAGACCTTCAGGATGAGCTGAATTTGACCATGCTGTTTATCAGTCACGATTTACCCGTGATTCGCCAGATGTGTGATCGCGTGGGTGTGATGAAGATGGGCACGTTGCTGGAAGTGGCACCGACCGAACAGCTCTTTAATTCACCGTCGCATGAATACAGCAAACAACTGATTTCCTTGATGCCTGAATTTACAGGTTTGAGAGAAGATGTAAAAACGGCATAAGCCGTATCGGATTACCCATTCATTGGAATGGGGATTGATAAACAGAAGCAAATACAACAACTAGGGATTCGGATTCCCGCATAAGGAGTTATGCAATGAAAACCATGAAAAGCAAACTAGCAGTGGCTTTAATGGCAGCTGGCTTGAGCTTTGCGGCAAGTGCTGCAGACATCACAGTGGCTTACGACGCAGACCCAGTGTCTCTTGACCCACATGAACAGCTGTCTGGCGGTACGCTGCAACTGTCTCACATGGTGTTTGATCCACTTGTTCGTTACACGCAAGATCTGGATTTTGAACCTCGCCTAGCGACCAGCTGGGAACGTTTGGATGACAAAACCGTCCGTTTCCACCTGCGTGAAGGTGTGAAATTCCATTCGGGCAACACCATGACTGCAGATGATGTGGTGTGGACGTTTGACCGCCTGCAGAACTCTCCTGATTTTAAAGCGATTTTTGAACCGTACGAGAAAATGGTGAAAGTGGATGCTAACACCGTTGATTTGGTGTCAAAAGGCGCGTATCCGCTGGTGCTGCAAACGGCCACTTACATCTTCCCAATGGACAGCAAGTTCTACACGGGCAAGACTGAAGACGGCAAAGACAAGAGCGAAATCGTGAAGCACGGTAACTCGTTCGCTTCTACGCACATTTCGGGTACCGGTCCGTTCATCGTGACGCAACGTGAACAGGGCGTCAAAGTGGACTTTGAACGCTTCAAAGATTATTGGGATAAAGATTCCAAAGGCAACGTGGATCACCTGAAACTGGTGCCAATCAAAGAAGACGCGACTCGCGTGGCAGCGCTGCTGTCTGGCGACGTGGACATGATTGCTCCGGTTGCGCCAAACGATCACAAACGTGTGGAATCGGCGAAAGGCGTTGATTTGGTGACCCTGCCGGGCACGCGTTTGATCTCGTTCCAAATGAACCAATCCAATAACGAAGCGCTGAAAGATGTGCGCGTTCGTCAGGCGATTGTCTACGCGATCAACAACGAAGGTATCGTGGACAAGATCATGAAAGGCTTTGCGACAGCAGCCGGTCAACAGAGCCCGAAAGGTTACGCGGGTTACAACCCTGAGCTGGTGCCGCGTTACGACCTGAAGAAAGCCAAAGCGCTGATGAAGGAAGCGGGTTACGAGAAAGGCTTCACGTTGACCATGATCGCTCCGAACAACCGTTACGTGAACGATGCGAAAGTGGCACAAGCGGCGTCTGCGATGCTGTCTAAGATCGGCATCAAAGTTGACCTGAAAACCATGCCAAAAGCGCAGTACTGGCCTGAGTTCGACAAATGTGCGGCAGACATGCTGATGATCGGCTGGCACTCAGACACCGAGGATTCAGCGAACTTCTCTGAATTCCTGACCATGACGCGTAACGAAGAGACTGGTAAAGGTCAGTACAACTGTGGCCACTACTCGAACCCAGAAGTCGACAAATTGGTGGAAGCGTCTAACGTAGAAACTGACCCGACGAAACGTGCGCAAATGCTGCAAAACGTGGAAAGCATTCTGTACAAAGATGCGGCATTCGTGCCACTTCACTGGCAGAACCTCGCATGGGGCGCGAAATCAACACTGGACATCAAACCAATCGTCAACCCGATGGAATTCCCATACTTCGGTGACTTGGTCGTGAAAGAGTAATTTCGCACACACTGCGTGAATGAGGCCTTTCGAGCTTCGGCTTGAAAGGCCCGTTGACGGCTTTGGTACTTAACTTTGTTTCAGTCGGGTTAGGTGCCATTTTTGAGACTGAATTTAATTCATGAGCGGTGCGTTGACCCGCGGTGAATTTTTCATGGAAAGTTAAGGGGCAAGGAATGTTTTCGTTTCTGGTCAAGCGCCTGTTTCAGGCACTGATAGTGATGTTTGTGATCAGTTTGGTGGCGTTTGCCATTCAGGATAACCTGGGCGATCCGCTGCGTGAGCTTGTCGGTCAATCGGTTTCGGAAGCAGAGCGTCAAGCGCTGCGTGATGAGCTGGGCCTCAACGATCCTTTCGTGACTAAATACGCTCGTTTTGTGACCGCTGCAGTGCACGGTGACTTGGGCACATCTTACTTCTTCAAGCGTCCTGCGGTAGAAGTGATTCTCGATAAATTGGTGGCGACGCTGGAACTGGTGTTCGGGGCTTCGTTAATCATTGTTATCTGTTCGATTCCGCTTGGGGTGTATTCGGCAATACATCCGAAAAGCTTCTTTACCAAACTCATCATGGCGGGCAGTAGTATCGGTATCTCGATCCCGGTGTTTCTGACGGCCATTATGCTGATGTATGTGTTCTCGATTGAGCTTAACTGGCTACCGTCCTACGGCCGGGGTGAAACCGCCAACTGGCTGGGCTGGGATTCAGGTTACTTTACACTCGATGGCTTGGCGCACCTCATTTTACCGTGTGTGTCACTGGCTTCCATCATGCTGCCACTGTTCATTCGCTTGGTGCGTGCGGAAATGCTCGAAGTGCTGAGCTCGGAATACATCAAGTTCGCGACCGCCAAAGGCTTGCCGATGAACAAGATTTACTATCAGCACGCGTTGAAAAACACCATGCTGCCTGTATTGACGGTCGGCGGGGTGCAAATCGGTACCATGGTGGCCTACACCATTTTGACCGAGACCGTCTTCCAGTGGCCGGGCACCGGCTTTTTGTTTCTTGAAGCGATTAACCGAGTGGATACGCCGCTGATCACCGCTTATGTCATTTTTGTCGGCCTGATTTTTGTGGTGACCAACACCATCGTCGACCTGCTGTATGGTCTCATCAACCCAACCGTTAACCTGACTGGCAAAGGAGCATAATCATGAGTCAAGTAGCTGCTGCTCCTTCACGTTGGGAGCGTTTTAAACAATCGGATTTTCTGTACTACTTCTTGCGCGACAAAGTGGCGATGTTCAGCTTCGCTGTCTTTATGGTGGTGCTGGTGGTCTCTTTGGTGTCGCCGCTGGTGGCGCCGACCAACCCGTATGATTTGTCGTCGATCGACATCATGGACTCCGAGCTGCCGCCATCGTGGATGGAAGATGGCGACGCGCGTTTCCTGTTGGGGACGGATAACCAAGGGCGCGATATTTTATCAACCATTTTGTACGGCTCACGTTTGTCGCTGACCATCGGCTTTTTGGCGGTGGGGCTGCAACTGTTCCTCGGCATTGTGATTGGCTTGTCTGCGGGTTACTTCGGTGGCCGTATCGACAGCTTCCTGATGCGTTTTGCGGACGTGCAGTTGTCGTTCTCGACCATGATGGTGGCGATCATTGTTTCGGCCATTTTCAAGGCCAGCTTTGGCAGTGAGTTCTTCAGTGAATACGCGGTGATCATGCTGGTGGTGATCATCGGGGTGGCGGAATGGCCGCAGTATGCGCGGACCATTCGTGCGTCGGTATTGGCCGAGAAGAAGAAAGAGTATGTCGAAGCGGCACGCGTGATGGGCTTTAAATCGCCACGCATCATGTTCCGCCATATTCTGCCTAACTGCTTGTCACCGATTCTGGTGATCTCGACTGTGCAGGTGGCAAACGCCATCATGTCGGAAGCGGCACTTTCTTTCCTCGGATTGGGGTTGCCGGTTGACCAACCATCGCTTGGCTCGCTGATCAGTATCGGTTTTAACTACATCTTCTCGGGGTCTTGGTGGATCACCATCTTCCCGGGGATCGTGCTGGTGACACTGGTGTTGGTGATCAACCTACTCGGCGACTGGTTGCGTGATGTATTTAACCCAAAAATCTACAAAGGTTGATCAGAGTCGATTGATTTTGTTCATATAATCTACCTAAACTAAGAGTCGTAAGTGATTACGGCTCTTTTTTTGCATCTGTCACTGAACATTGAGCCATAACCATTGTCACTAGAATAGGATAACCATGGATATGAGAGTGGTCGTGATGCCTAAAGTCACCCATCGAGTTCTATTAAGCCTGTCTTGTTGTGCCGTGCCTTTCGTTACTTTACCGGCGCACGCCAAGGATTTTCTGTGCGATGCGACACAAGCATCAAGTCAGCAGTTGCCCGTACTGGATAAAGCTTGTCCGATCGGTCAAGGCTTATGGGGGAACTCGGCCCCAAAAGGCAAGGAATCAAATTTCTGGATTCAGTGTGGTTTGCTGGCGGAACCGCTGTCAGTCGACAAAGCCAAAGTGCTGTATCAAAACATGTCGACCGATGTATGGATGAAGCCGGAAGTCAAAGGCCAACGGTGTTTAATTGGTCCGTACACCGATTATGCCAAAGCGAAACGCGATCTCGCTGGTGTGCGCAGTGTGCCGGGTTACAAAGAAGCCTTTATCCGTGAAGTGCGAAAATCGGGTTCGGTGACGGCGCCCGTTGCGAAAAAAACGGCGACGTCAGCACCCCGTACGCCCGCCGCAGCGCCGAAAAAAGTGACCCAACCGGCGCCCGTTCAAGCCGCGCCAGCGCCAGTCAAGGCCACCGCAACGGTACCGAGTCAAACACGCCCCACGCCCCCCAAAGCGGCTAATGGCGATGTACTGCTGCGCCATCAAACCACGTTGAATGGCCTCACGTACGCAGTGCCATACACCATGGCGGACAACGTGCAGTTCTACATGGAACACAATTTGGCGTGGAACCGTTTGAGCTACGATGGGGCAGAAAAGCTGTGCCGGAGCCAAGGCATGCGCTTGTCGACCGAAGAGGAGTGGAAACAACTGCTCAACTCGAAAGTGATGGAAAACGAACAGTGGCCGGTCTATTTGCCCTATTGGGGATTCAACAAGAAAGGTTTGTTTACCAACGGCAAGATCACCAACCTCAAAGGCACGTCGCTGCTGAATGTGTTGTGTGTTCAGTAACGGAACGCCACATTGGCTGAGCCATATCAGCCCGATGACATAGAAAAAGGCCGAATCTGAGATTCGGCCTTTTGGTGATCACTTGCGGTGACTCGCGTCGCGTGATTAATCTTTAGAGATTGGCAAGGATTCCACGACCGCATTCATCAACGCTTTGTCTTCGCTAAAGAGGCGGAAGAACGGTGCCGATTGGTATAGATACTGCGCTTCTTCATCCCAACCCATGGAAATGTAGAAGTCACCAAAATCGCGGTACACATAGCGAATTCGTGTTTTTTGGTCTTCTTCTGTTTCGATAAACTCAGCGTAGCTGTAGCCTTGCTCATCGGTTGAAATCGACCACGTCCCCGGCGTATAGAATCCCGTTGGCAGAACCGAGTTGGTTTCAAACTCACCTTCGGTCAGTTGGTTCTCTGCGTATGAGTAGCTCAGCTCTGGGCCATCCAACGCTTCAATGAACTCTTTACCCGCTTCGACGAACATCTGGTATTCCGTCACACCCGCGTAAACTTTGGTCTCTGCCGCAATCTGGTTGGCGAACTTAGTCGACGTTCCGTCCAACCAGAACAGTTCTTGGCTGCCCACTTGAATCAGGAATTGGTCGCCATCGGTGTTTTGGTACAACACCTTGGCCTCAAAACCATCGACGTTGCTCAAAGAACCATCGCTTTGCAGCTCGACGCTCCAACAATCTTTATCCGCCGCTTGCACGTACGTGCCGCTCACTTCGTCCAGTTGGGCTAGACGATCAAACGCGGTTTCGTTGTTCCACATGTTGGTGTCACTGATGTTGGTTTTGTATGGGTCACTTTGTGCATCCGTTCCCCAACACATTTGCAGTTGACCATCGTTGTTGAGTAGCGCCGCGTAACCTACTTCGCCATCGATGTCAGCAAAGCTGCCCATTTTCCACTCTTGGTTGTTGAACTGCTTGAGGGTAAAACCAAGTTCTGGTGTTTCTGGCTCTGGTTCCACGCCGTCCATAATTTCAGGCAAAGTGAAGCTGGCGCTCACTTTGGCGGCTTCGTTATCTAGGCCGTAAACCACAAACGTTTGTCCGGCTGGGTAGGCCTTGTTGGGTGTCCCAGCAATCGTGACCACGGCTTGGCTGGCATCCACGTTGATGCTGAGGCCGTCTGCGCTGATGGTGCCGACTTGGTAGTCGCTGATGGTGCCATCGCTGTCGCTAAATAGGCCCGCTAGGCTTAATGTCTGCTCGAACGCGACCCCTTGTTGGAGTTGCCATCCATCGACGATCGCTTGCAATTGCTCTTGTGTGTCTTCTTCCACAACAGGCAGTTGGTTGGTCGAGGTAATGGTGAGCGTCAAAACTACCTGAAGGGGAGAGGTCAGCGTCTCACCTTGTGAATCCACATCGTTGGCTTGCAAGGTGATGGTGAATGAACCGCTTGCCGCGACTGGGTTGACCGCGCCCAGTTGGAGTGTGTTGTTCGAGACACTGACAGAAATACCGGTGTCCCCCAGTTGCGTGGTGCTTGTGCTGACGGTTGGGGTGGTATTGTCTTTATCATTGAACAGGCCGTCGAGCGCCAGCGAAAGGCCCGCAAAGCTCTCGTTTTTCGCAAGGGCGGCTGCACTGAGCTGCAATTGCAGTGATTCTGCGACGGTTTTATCCACCGTCAATTTGTAGTTCAACTGCGTGCTGGCGTTGTTGCTGTCATCGACGGTGATCACCGGTTTGTAGGTGTTGGACGTCAACTGCTCGTCATCCATGCTTTCCACTTGCGTTTGCGCTGCCGCCACGATGGTGGCCGCTTGAGCATGGTAGTTGTCACCCGCCACGGCTTTCGATTCTGTCAGGATCTGCGCGGTTTTGTGCAGTTTGCTGTTGGCCTTATCACCAGACACAAAGTCACTGTAGACGTCGTCGACTTGATCGGAAATCCCAAGGCTCACGGCGACACTGGTTTTCGCGGCTTCTTCATCTCCGCCGTTGCTGCTCATTTCAATCGCCACCAAATCGGTGATCGGCGAAATCACGGTAGATGAGCTAGGGGCACGGAAGACGACTTCATGGGTCATCACCTGATCAGCATTATCCGAATCGTAGGTGTAGATGCCCACGTATTTTGAGTTGTAGTTTGCCAATGCAGTTTGCGCAGTCCCGCCCGGGATCAGGGTTTGCAGGGCAAGTGAGCCGCTGATTTCGGTGTCGGCCGGTAACGTGTATTGACCGTTCTCATCGGTTAAATCGAAAATCGTATCGGTGCCGATGGTGAGCACGCCATCGTTGTTGGTGTCATCGAACACAACCGCCTGATAGAAGTAACCATCGAATGCGGTGATGGTGGTACCTTGCGCCGCGGTCTCGCCGCTGCTGCCATCAGAACCACCGCCACAGCCACTCAATGCCATCGCCACTGACACTGCCAGTAAAGTCATTTGTTTCATTATTATATCCCTGTCGATTTCAAATCAGATCGCTGACACATTGTTATTCCGCACTGCCACTGCTGAGTACGGAACGAAATACGTTGTGGGCAACTTTCTACCTGTTTGAATTCGCGCTTTCAATATACGGAAATTAAATAAAAACCCGTAAAATAATTTATTTTTTTATGATTCATGCGATGTGTGACAACGATGAACAAATAAGCATCAGCGGTTAGTGCACCGGTTGGCGATAAATCAGGTTGATTTTGAACGTTTCCAATAAATGGGCATATTCCGGCCGCGGGCGCAAAATGTAGGTGTATATTTCGCCATCTAACGGGATGTCGTATTCGGAATATTCCAGATCGGAGGACAAATTGGTCAGGCGCTGCGGGTTTTGATATTCAAAGCAGGCAGGCGGATAGTTGCCATAATAATCCCCCGAAAAGACCATCAAGGTTTGCTGATATTCCGTCATGCCCGTCAGTGAGGAGAACGCAAAATACGGTTCAAACTGGCGACACGATAAGTTGCCAACTTCAGCGGTAATATTTAAGTCGGAATCTGCAGGTTGATAATAGTCCGGATTATCGAGGCGGCGGTTATAGATGTAATTCATCATGCTCACCCAGTAATAATGGTGTTGTTCATTCAGCATCAGGTAGTCAAACCGGCTCGTTTGATACAAATATTGGCCGGTTGTGACGTTGAGGCGCGCTTCGGCAGCGGCCGGGACGTCCATCAAGGTGTCGGTTTCATAGCGGTCACCGTTGTAGCTGGTGACCAGAAAATTCGTCCCCGACCCCATTCGCGCGGTGTAGCTTTGTCGAAACGTCCAGCGCATGAAGGTGTTGGAGTCGAGGTCGAAATCAATGTCTTGAGGGCGTCGTTGGTAATAGCCCACCTTTTTAAAGTCACTTGGCGTTGGGCAAGTGAGGCGGCTTTGGCTCATGGCATACAACACCGTGCCATGGTCGAGATAGAACCCTTCGCAATACAGGACGTCGAAGTCATAGCGTTTTCCACCCAATTCGCGGGTGGTGTGAATGCGATATAAATACTTGTTCTCCAGCTGTTGGCTGTCTTGTTGCTCTTCGACATCAATGTTGGCGAGAGTAAAACTCACGCTTTGCCACGCGTCTTCCTGATGGTGGTCGTCGTTGGCTTCGATCAATACCGTGACGGCGCTTAAGTCCGGTTCAACGAGGCCGTTGAGTGTCAGAGACTGCGCCAGTGCCAACTTGAGCGAACGACTGTTGATGGAGACACGGTAAGTGATTAAATCTCCTTCCGGATCGCGAAACAAATCATCGATGTTGATCTGGTAATGCGCCGAATCGGTGGTGCTGAGTTGCCACGTTGCCATGTCCTCGCTGATGCGCTGGTAAGCTTGTTGATTGAGTTCAGGCGGTTGATTGGGGGGCTCGTCGTTGGCGAGTGCATGTTCGCCTGCGCTGATGATGATCTCGGTGCCGATGCCGCTGGACAGCAATGCCTCCAGTGGTGTCTCTTCCTCGGCGGCGTCTGGCAATGGTGCGGTGGGCCGTGGCGTGGCATCCAAGTCGCGCTGGGCGTTGTCAGGATCGGCTGCCGATGAGGCGCGCGGGCTTGGGGCGGCCGAGTCGGTCAAATTCAAAGCGTCACTGCGCGCCGCCTGAGGGCGTGCTTGGGATAGGGCGGCCTGAATGGCGCGCTCGATGGTATCGAGCGGGTTGGAGTGACTCGGCCAGCATAACCACACGCCGAGTACTGTGGAGACGAGGGGCAGCAGTAGGCGCATCATGAACTAAGTCTCGATTGAAACCAACACAGCGCGAATTTGAGATCTTTTTCAATCAGGCTGCGGCTGCACTCGAGCAGCTCACTGATTTCATCGATTTTCATGCCAATCAGGTATTTCAGCTTTAAGGCGTTGGATTGGCGTGGGTAGCGCGCGCTAAAGGTGTCCAACGTTTTGTCCATGATGATCAGTTGTTCAAATGACGCAGCGGCGTTTTTCTCGGCCACTACCGTGACGGGCAGGCGTTTTTGTGCCTGCTTATGACGGGCATGATCAATCAAAATTTGACGCATGATTTTGGCTGCTTTGAGATAAAAGTCGCGGCGGTGATGAACATCATCCAGCGTCGATTGTGATAAACGCAAATAGGCTTCATGCACCAAGGCGGTGGTGCTGTGAATGCTGTCGTTGATGACGGGATTGCCATCGCCGTATTTGCTGATGTTGCGGGTTTGCTCTTGCTCGGCCAAACGGCGTAAATGGGCATAGGCGATGCGGTATAGCTCGCTCTCGGCACGTTTGTCACCTTGTTTCCAGTGATGCAGCACTTGGGTAAAAGGGGTGTGGTTCATTGGCTGTCCTTATGTTGCCGTGTGAATTCGTCGACGCTGAGGGTCTGCATCGACTCTTGCCCATCCATGGCACGATGTTTTCGTTGTTGATAGCGATAGAGAATGCCTTGATCCCATTGCGCGCCCGCGGGCAGGTATTCCCAGCTGGTGTATTGGGGGCCGCGTTGAGGGTCAAACCAGGTCACCGTGAGGTTGAGGTCGGCCAGGGTCAGTGCCGACGCGTTGGTGTTCAGCCACCACATGTCTTTGTACTCAGCGGTCACGTCCTGTGAGTAAGCGCTGGGCTGCTCAGGGCATTGCGTGGTGCCGGTTGGTCCCCGCAACACCGCATGTGGGCCGACTTTCAAACATTGATGCGCCATGCCCGAAGCAAGGTAGCGGGTGCGTAACCAGATCCCTTGATACGGGATGTGATCCCCTTTGCCTGTGGGGTAGGTGAACCACATCATCTCACTGCGATTGCTGTGGCGGACGTTGGAGGTGTGGCCCAAGCCTTGTGCTTTTTCCATATACAGCTGTGTGGTCGGGTCGAAGTTCATCGCGATGGTGCGGTACTTCCAATCCCCGTCGTCGTCAAAGTCTTCAATATAGAAGCCGTTCAAATCGTTACGCGTGCAGCCGTGCCGGGCGCAGCCAATCAAGCCGCCTTTAAACGAAAAATCATCCAGCGGGGTCGATTGCATTTGGCGCAACCCATGTTCCGGTCGCAATTGGCAGCCGTTGAAGAAGTCCCCCAACGCCGGGTATTCGATCAGCGTGTTCCCACGAACCGCAAAGCGGACGATGCCCACCGGGCGGTGGTAATTCGGGTGATTAGCGCGGTCGAGGTTATAGGCGCAAATTTTGCCCTGCCAGTCTTTTTTCGGCACCAGGGTACTTTCAAACTGCACGCCGAGTGGGCGGTAGACGATTTGATCCGACGTGAAGTTGTCGGTGATGTATTGCTGGCTTTGGGTCAGGTGTTCGATGGCTTCGCGGGCGGAAACCAAGGGTAAATCCAGTTCGTCGAGGTGCTCGTCGATGAACGACAAATCAATCTGCTTAAGTTGCTGCAGAAATTTTTTATCCGTTAAGGCATCGCTGAGCAGTTTGATCTCAGCGTTGTTTTGTGGCGTCGCGTCGAGGGTCAGTAACAGCCGAGTCATGTTGATGCTGCGGTTGACCTGCGTGCTGGCTTGCGTGGGTGTGATGACCTCCTGCCCGCTGAGCGTACTGAGTAGGTATCCGTTGTCATCTTGACCGAGGTAAAAATAGATGATGTCACCCGGCCGGTATGAAAATTTCCCTTGGTGCGTGGTGCCACTCAGCCCCGACGTGGTTTTATAAAATAGACCCGTGACCGGCGCGTCAATGAAGTGGCCTTCCCGCGTCTCGGCGTTCGCCAACACAGGAGGGAGGGAAAGGAGGCCGAACATCAGCCAAAACAGGGCAAATCGGGTGGTCATGGTTTCGTCGTCGCGGTGGAATCGGCCAAGGCCGTGTCATCGGGTGGTGTAGGAACCGGCGTGATCAACGCCAGCAGCATTTTTTGTTTGATGTGCTGGGGTAAGTCGGGGTTGGAGAGCACGCGTAAGCGCGTGATGGCCAACATGGCTTCAATGGTCAAGGGTTGATCGTGGGAGTCTTTGCTGTGAAACAGCAGCTGCGTGAGTTCAAACAGCATGTTCTCGGAGATTTTCTTCTCTTGTGAGAGCTGGTGGTTTTTGTCCACCACGGCGTAAGTAAAGCTCGCCCCTGATGCCAAGAGTAGCGAGACCAGCAAGCAATAAAATGGCCGCCGCTGTATCAAGCGACGCAGGACATACACCGGTTGATGCTGCTTGAGTGAGATCGGTCGCAGCGCCAGAATGTGTTCTAAGTCGTGGCGCAGGTCGCCAACGCTGAGATAGCGCTGCTCAGCTTGAGGGGCGATGGCTTTCTCCACCACGTGTTGCAAATCCGAGTTGGCGCGTAGCCTTGGAAACAAACACTGCAGAATCTTGCCCAATGAATAGACGTCGCTTTGCTGCGTCAGGTAGTCCCCTTGCTTTTGCTCTGGGCTGGCGTATTGATCACTAAACGCCAAAAGTGACGAGTCCTCGTTGGGCAACGTATTCTGCTTGAGCTTCTGCGTCAGGTTGAAGTCGATGAGCTTCGGCTGACGCGCTGCATCAATCAGTATATTTTCCGGCTTGAGGTCGGCGTGCAGAATGTGGTGGTCATGGGCGTGCTCAACTGCCTGACACACCTGAATGAAGAGTTTGAGTTTCTCTTGAACCGATAACGTCTGCTGCTGAAGATACGCATCCAGCGTTTGCCCCTCAATACGCTCCATCACGATATACACCTGATCGCGAAACAGGCCGCCATCGTAAACTTTCGCGATGCCGGGGTGGTTGAGGCGCGCCAGAATCTGCGCTTCGGTAAACAGCGCCCGTTGGTCGAGGTGGTGCACGATATGGGGCTGAATCAGCTTGATGGCCAGTTGCTGTTCATAGGTGTTGTCATCACGCGTGGCAGAATAAACCAACCCCAAGCCGCCACGCCCAATCTCTTGATGCAGGCGATATTTGTCGATGACTTGGCCGCTGTAATCGTAGTGGTCTTGCACCCAGTCGTTGGCGTGCTGGGTGAACACATGCGCTAGCTGAGTGGTTTGTAGCTGATGAATCAAGGGGAGCACTTGCGCATGTAAGGCGGGCTTCTGTTGGCGAAGCTGGCCGAGTGCGGCCGTTTGTTCAGCGTCAGTGAGATCAAGCCAATCATAAAAAAATTGGGTTGGAGAGTCAGTCGAGCACACGGATTTGTTCAGAATGGATCGTAATGCGCCGTAGTGTATCGAAAATGTGTGTAAAAGGTGAAATATTTCTTAATCTTGGTACGTTTTGTTGCGGAAAAACTAAGCAATACGGGTGAAATTCATCACTGAGCAGAATGAAATAAAAAAGCCACTGACCCGCTTGCGCGGATCAGTGGCGAGGGTTCGCTTGTGTGTCTCTTAAGCGTCGGTTGGAATCTTATGCGGTTTGGTGCGGAACAGTTTCATCACCATCACAAAGAACACCGGTACGAAGAAGATCGCCAGTATGGTCGCGGCCAACATACCACCGACCACACCCCAGCCAATCGCGTTACGGCTGGCAGCACCTGCACCGGTACTCAGTGCCAGTGGCAGTACGCCGAGGATGAACGCGAACGAGGTCATCATGATCGGACGCAAACGCATTCGACACGCTTCGACCGTTGCGTGCACCAGATCCATGCCGTCGTCATACAAGTCTTTGGCAAACTCCACGATCAAGATGGCGTTTTTCGCCGACAGACCGATGGTGGTCAACAGACCCACTTGGAAGTAGATGTCGTTCGAGAGCGACTTCATCGTCGCTGCTGCAATCGCACCAAAGACGCCCAGTGGCACCACCAAGATGATGGAGAACGGGACGCTCCAACTTTCGTACAACGCAGCCAGGCTGAGGAATACGATTAAGATAGACAAGGCGTATAGGAACGGCGCTTGTGAACCGGTTTGGACTTCTTGGTACGAGGCGCCCGTCCATTCTAGGCCAATGCCTTCCGGCAGTTGCTTCACAATGTCCAGAATCGCCTGCATGGCATCACCGGTACTCTTACCTGGCGCAGCGGAACCTTGAATGTTCACGGCCGGTACGCCGTTAAAGCGCTCCAGACGAGGTGAACCAAAGGTCCATTCGGTGGTGGCAAAGGCATCAAACGGCACCATGTCGCCATCGGCGTTCGCCACATGCCACAAGCTCAGGTCATCTGGATTCATGCGGTAAGGTGCATCGGCTTGTACGTACACTTTCTTCACACGACCGTTGTCGATGAAGTCGTTGACGTAGCTCGAACCCAGCGCTGTTGACAGGGTGGAGTTGATGTCAGATACGGACACACCCATGGCCATCGCTTTTTCGTAGTCGATATCAATGCGGAACTGTGGCGTATCTTCCATACCGTTCGGGCGTACCTGAGTCAGGTTCGGGTTAGAACCGGCCATGCCCAAGAGCTGGTTACGTGCTTCGATCAGTTTGTCGTGACCCAAGTTCGCAGTATCGGTCAAGTAGGCATCAAAACCACTCGCGCTACCCAAACCTTGAATGGCGGGCACGTTGAACGAGAAGATTTGCGCTTCTTTGATTGGGGCAAACGCCGGATAAGAGCGTCCAACCACAGCATCTACCGATAGCGCCGGATCCGTCCGTTCACTCCAGTCTTTGAGACGCACGAACGCCATCCCCATGTTCTGACCTTGACCGGCGAAACTAAAGCCAGCCACGGTAAACACCGATTCAACCGCGTCTTTTTCATCTTCTTGGAAGTGTTTACGCACTTTGCCCATCACTTCCAGCGTTTGTTCTTGTGTGGCACCCACAGGCAATTGAACAATCGACAAGAAAATACCTTGGTCTTCTTCCGGTACAAAGGAAGTCGGCAGGCGTGTCCACAACGTGGCGAGTACACCAACGATCACGATGTACGCCAGCATGTAGCGCACGCGGTGGTTTACACCACGATTCACCGTGTTCTGGTAGCTCTCGGTGCCGCGATCAAACCATGTGTTGAACCAAGCCAGCGGGCCGCGTTTTACGTGGTGCGCTTCGCCTTTCTTGATTGGTTTGAGCAAGGTCGCACACAGGGCTGGCGTCAGAATCATTGCCACCAGGACCGACAGGACCATCGACGAAACAATGGTCAGCGAGAACTGACGATAAATCGCCCCCGCGGCGCCCCCGAAGAAGGCCATCGGAATGAATACCGCACTCAGGACCATCGCGATCCCCACCAGCGCGCCGGTGATTTGCCCCATCGATTTACGCGTCGCTTCACGCGGTGACAGCCCTTCTTCGCTCATCACCCGTTCCACGTTCTCAACCACCACGATCGCATCGTCCACCAGCAAGCCGATGGCGAGGACCAGACCAAACATGGTCAACGTGTTAATCGAGAAGCCAAACGCCGCCATTACCCCGAAGGTCCCCAACAGAACCACCGGAACGGCGATGGTTGGGATCAAGGTGGCGCGGAAGTTTTGTAGGAACAGGTACATCACCAAGAAGACCAGCACAATCGCTTCCATCAGCGTGTGCACCACTTCCTCAATCGAGATTTTTACGAATGGGGTGGTATCGTATGGATACACCACTTCGATGTTCGATGGGAATGTGGGTTGCAGTTCGGCCAGACGCGCTTTCACCGCATCGGCGGTTTCCAGTGCGTTGGCACCGGTGGCCAGTTTCACTGCAATACCAGAAGCGTATTTGCCGTTGTACAGCGCAACCGCTTGGTAATCTTCAGCGCCCAGTTCCACACGCGCCACGTCTTTGAGACGAATTTGCGCGCCGTCGGTGTCCACTTTCAGCAGAATGTTTTCAAACTGTTTGACGGTGGTAAAACGGCTTTGTGCAGTAATGGTCGCGTTCAGCTGTTGACCTTCAAGCGCGGGTGTGGCGCCCAACTGGCCCACAGAAACTTGCGTATTCTGTGCGCTGATGGCGGTTTTCACTTGCGCTGGTGTTAGCTGGAAGTTGTTGAGTTTATTTGGGTCGAGCCAGATACGCATCGCGTGCTGCGCACCGAACACCTGAACTTCACCCACCCCTTGTACACGGCTGAGCGGGTCTTTGACCTGCGACACCATGAAGTCGGCGATTTCGGTGTTGTCCATGCTGCCGTCGTTAGAAATAAAGCCTACCACCATCAAAAATGAGCTGGAGGACTTCGCGACGGTGATCCCTTGTTGGGTCACTTCGGTCGGTAGCGTTGCTTCCGCCAAAGACAGCTTGTTCTGTACTTGAACCTGCGCGATATCGGGATCGGTACCTGATTCAAACGTCAGTGTGATGCTAAAGTTACCCGCAGAGTCACTGGTGGCCGACATGTACAAGAGATTGTCGATACCATTCATGTTCTGTTCGATGGTCTGCGTCACGCTGTTTTCCACCGTTTCCGCAGAGGCTCCTGGGTATGAACCGGACAACGACACTGCTGGGGGTGCGATATCCGGGTATTGCGAGACGGGCAGTGTCATGATTGACAGCACACCGGCCAGCATGATGATTATGGCGATCACCCACGCAAAGATGGGGCGATCTATGAAAAATCGAGCCATATCTTATTGTTCCTTAGAGGCTTCCAGGACGTTCGCGGTCACCGCGCTGCCCGCATGAACTTTTTGCAGGCCTTTGACAATCACAAGATCACCTGCGTTCAAACCCGAATCAATCAACCATTGGTTGCCAATCGCACGGCTGGCGACCACTGTGCGGCTTTCCACTTGGTTTTGATCGTTAACGACGAATACGGACGCCTGACCACGCGCATCGCGGCTGACGGCCGATTGCGGGATCAAAATGCCGTTGTCACGATATTCGGTCGGTACCGCTGCACGCACATACAAACCCGGCAGCAGGAACTGATCGGGGTTCGGAATGGTGGCGCGCACGTTGACGGTGCCGGTTTTCTCGTTGACAGACACTTCGGCAAATTGCAGCGTAGCGCGTTGCTCGATTGGCGTACCATCATCCAAGAACAGTTTGATGCCAGCGAGTTCCTGATTCTCTTTACCCGCAGACTGGCGCAGTTTCAGCAGTTCATTACTTGGCTGAGAAAGGTCGACGTACAGTGGATCCAGTTGCTGAATGGTAGCCAGCGCATTGGTTTGGTTGGCAGTCACCAGCGCACCTTCAGTAATCAGGGTACGACCGATACGACCGGAAATCGGCGCGGTAATTTTGGTGTAATCCAGATTGATTTGCGCTGAATTGACGTTCGCTTTAGACGCTTCTACAGAAGCCAAGGCTTCTTTGTAGCTCGCTTGAGCATCTTCGTAATCTTGTTGGCTGACCGATTTTTTGGCCACCAGTTCACGGTAGCGTTTCGCTTGAAACTCTGCCTGAGCCAGGGTGGCTTCTGATTTCGCCAGATTCGCTTTGGCACTCGCCAATGCGGCTTTGTAAGTGGACGGATCGAGTTCAAAGAGCACCTCGCCCTTGTTCACCATGCTGCCTTCAACGAACAGACGATTGGTCACAATGCCACTCACCTGTGGACGCACCTCCGCAATGCGGTAGGCACTGGTCCGGCCCGGTAGCGTACTGGTGACTTCAACTGGTTGGGTGTTAATTTGAACCACATCCACCGCAACTGGGGGTGGCGCACCATTGCTGGCGGCTTGTGGTGTGGCTTCTGGCTGACATCCAGCAAGCGCAACTGCGGCAACAATTGCGGTCAGCCATTGTTTAGAAAAGGCTTTACCGTCGCCCATAATCTTTCTCTCCTTTACCACTTAGAACGCATTAAGCTCAGTGACTCATGTGGGTATACGTACAATTCAACGCTTTTGATTCACAGGCTCAAATGTCTTTGTGAGAACGCTATTTAATCGCAAGGCCGCTCGAAAGGATAATGTAACCCTAGTTAACAATGGGTTAAGAATCGTCATGAATCGGCTGCTGACTGAACTCTGTCATTTATTGCACAAATGGACAAGCGAATTTTACTATACAGTTGGATAATTAACTACAGAAGTTTATTTCCCGTACAAAATTGGCTCATGATTGTCGCATTGAATGCATGATGATGCATGCGCAAATTTTATCCATTGGCGATTTTTTCATCGATGAGAATGACATGACGCGATCAAAAAAGCGATGCCGGAAAACCGAACATCGCTTGTGTGGGCTGGGGGTTAGCGGCGTTTGAGCCGTTGCCAATGCGGCTGCACGTGTTTCAGCCCATCGGCGGCACGGCGCGCCATCCTTGCCGGTTGCGGCGTGCGTTGGTGCTCTTGCGTGGCGTAACGATTGAGCAGGGCAATCGTCGCTTGCGGCGAGTCACGCAGCGCACGTTCTAGCCGTTGCAACCACACATGATGACGTTGTTGATGGTACGTGCTGGTACTGTGGGTCGCGATCTGCTGCCAATGCTGAATGCATTGGCCCAGCATGATCAGAGTCAGGCCACTTTCGCCATGTGCGGCCCAATTGAGGCCATTTTTTCGCGTGATGGCAATCAACTTGAGCACACGATGCTTCATGCGCGCTTGCCAGAAGTGAAAGGGGATTGCATGTTGAATCAGGGTGGGCAGTGCATGCCACATGGCATCCATCAAACGTTGTTGGCGGCGCAACAAGTTGGTGGGGAAAATCAGTTTAAATGCCAGCAGCGCTAACATGGGGCCAGCGATGACCGCCAGCGACATGGTGATGGCGTGCGCAGCATCGGCGCTGTAGGGTTGGTGCGGCTGCGACATCAACAAGAAAATCATAAAGTAGTCCATCGACCCCGAACTGAGGCGGCGATGGGCAAACGGCACCACGCCCAGCAGAATCAGCGGCACCATCATTAGCAGCATCTGCAATTCATTGGCCGCCATCGGCCACAGCACCAACTGACAAATCAGGTTCGACATGCCGCCGACAATCTGCCACCAGAAGATATGCGTCATGATCAGCGCTGGGTTTTCAAAGGTGGAGAACAGCGTCACCATCACTGATGCTCCCAGTAGCACGTACGCGCCAATTGGCGATCCGGTCCATGCCCAACCGAGGCCCAGCAACACCATTAAACTGGTGGTGCGATACATGGCCTGCGTGGCGCCAACCCAGTCGCGGTGGAGCACCACTTTGCCGGTCGCAGCAGTGATCTCCAGTTTGCCTGATTGACGAAACGTCTTGCGGCCTTGCAAGGCTTGGCTCAGTTCATTCAACGCTTGTGACAGCAGCAAATCGTCGCACTCTTCATCGGCGCGTTGCAAATGCACCACCACCTGATCGAGCGGCGATTGCAGTTCGTGCGCGTTGATGGCGTGTTGAATCTCGCGCAGGAAAGCACTGTGGTTGACGCGCGAACCTTGGTTCATCAGCCAAGTCAGTATCGAGATCAGGGCAAACACCACCGAACGCAGGGTTTGTACCGCGCGGCGTGAACGAATTGACCCGACGCTATGCGGATCCAGCGCTTCTTCAATCTGCGCGGCTTCCAGCATCAAATGTTCCAAGGGCTGAGAGAGAGGTTGTTGCCGAGAATGCTGGGTGAGCGCTTGCAAGACCGCAATGGTGAGCGAGCGCACGCGCCACACCAAGGCATCTTCATCGCTGCGACGGGCAAACAGCAAGCCCACCAACAGCGCGATGAACACCCCGGTCATCACGGTGAGCAAGCGGTCGGTGCCCAGCTCCAGCATGTCGGTTTGATTGGCGGTGCCAAGCAGCGCCACCAGCGAAGCCGAGTAGCCAGACAGCAGCGTCGCGTAACTGAACAGGCCATGAATCACGTTGCCCGCACCGGCGCACAAGCCGACCCACACCGACAGCCCCAGCGCCAGCAGCAAAATGTTGTCCCCGGCGACTGACACCAGCGTGACCCCGACGACCGTACCGACCAGCGTGCCGATAAAGCGGAACAAGCTTTTTTCCAGCAGCATGCCGCGCCCGGGTTGTGAGGCCGCCCAGACGGACATCGCTGCCCATTGCGGGTGCTCTAAACCAAGCGCCCAGCCGACGAACAGCGCCGCGCACGATGCCAGTGCGGTGCGCAGCGCAAACGCTAAGCGACCCGCATCCAAGCCGAGATTTGCAAGTTGAGCGTTCATGGAGTGCCCTCAGTCCTTAATGCTTGAATTTGGTGATGAGGCCGCCAAGCACTTGTCGCATGACCTCAATCTGTTCATCGGATACATCGGCCAACATGTCGGTTTCGATCGCCAGCAGTTCTGCGCGCAGCGACACGACGTGCTCACGCCCGGCTGCGGTGAGAAAAATGCGTTTCGCGCGGCGATCGTACGTATCTGCTTGACGCTCAATCTGGCCTTTTTGTTCGAGCGTATCGAGCAAGCGGACCAAGGTGGAGCCTTCCATGCCAACAGAAGCGGCGAGTTCTTTTTGGCTGATGCCATCGCCAAATTCATCTAAATGCAGCAGCGGGGCCCAACTGATGTCTTTGATGCCCGCTTGCGCCAGACGTTGATCGAGGTGGCGGCGCCACAGTCGCGCCGCGATGGAAAATTGAATACCAAATTTGTGTCGAGACATAATACGTTTGATTGATATAGTTTGAATTCAAACTATATGGATAAATCCGCTGCGGATCAACGCAGAATTGAAGGCCAAGGCTGAAATGCAGGCATAAAAAAGCCCCGCAGTCTCTGCAGGGCATTGATATGTTTGGCATAAGCCAAATGCATGCTTATGGCTTCAGCGGTTGAAGCATTAACGCATGGTCACGAATTCTTCGCTGCCTGTTGGGTGAATCGCCACGACAGCGTCGAAATCGGCTTTGGTGGCGCCCATCTTCATCGCGACGCCAAAGCCTTGAATCATCTCATCGACCGCAAAACCGATGCCATGCAGGCCAACCACGGTTTCTTCTGGCCCTGCGCACACCAGCTTCATTTTGCAAGGCTGACGGTGCTGAGTCACCGCGGTGTACATGGCCGTAAAGCCGGATTGGTACACTTTCACGTTGTCTGCGCCGAATTTCGCGATCGCGTCGGTTTCCGTCAGGCCGATGGTGCCGATGGGCGGGTGGCTGAACACCACGGTCGGCACCAGATCGTAATCCATTTTCGCATCCGGCTTGTTGTTAAACAGGCGCTCAGACAGCTGACGACCCGCTTTCACGGCCACTGGCGTCAGTTCGATGCCGCCTTCCATGATATCGCCGACACAGTAAATGCCGCTAACGTTGGTGGCTTGGTAAGCATCGACTTTGATGTAGCCTTGCGCATTGGTTTCCACACCCGTCGCCGCGAGGTTAATCGCATCGGTCGCTGGGTGACGGCCAATGGCCCAAATCAGGGTATCGACATTGCAGCTTTCGCCGTTTTCTAGATGCAGGGTCAGGCTGCCATCGGCTTCCTTGACCACTTCTTTTGGCACGCTGTGCGTGTGCAGTTGCGGGCCTTCTGCCGCCATCACTTCCACCAAGGTGTCGATGATCATCGGGTCAAAGCTGCGCAGGGGCGACTCTTTACGGCAGAACAGGTGCGTTTCGGTGCCCAGTGCGTTGAGTACGCCCGCGATTTCTACCGCGATGTAACCCGCACCGACGACCGCAACTCGTTTTGGCTGTGCGCTCAGTTCAAAGAAGCCGTTGGAGTCGATACCGAATTCAGCGCCCGGAATATTCGGAATGGTTGGGCGGCCACCGACGGCGATCAGAATGTGATCGGCGGTGTAGTGCTCCCCATTGACTTCCACGGTGTTCGCATCGACGAATTTGGCAAAGCCGCGAATCACTTCGACTTTGTTGTTGCCCAGCACGCGATCGTAAGACTGGTGAATACGACCGATGTACGCCTGACGGCTTTCCACCAGTTTGGCCCAGTCGAAGTGTTTCACGTCCACATCAAAACCGTAATCTGCCGCGTACAGGTTCATCGCTTCTGCGACCTGAGCGCCGTGCCACATCACTTTCTTCGGCACACAGCCGACGTTCACACAGGTCCCGCCAAGATCTTTGGCTTCAATCAGGGCGACTTTGGCGCCGTACATGGCTGCACGGTTGGCTGAGGCGATACCGCCGCTGCCGCCACCGATACAGATATAGTCAAAATGTGTTGCCATTACTTTCTCCAATTTGGGCTCATCGCGAACAGGTTCGCATTCAGCCTCTGTTATGCATATATCCAACGACCTAATCTAGGTTAGTTGGGGGTGGATTGCCAAATTGCAATCCCAGTCGCTGAGTCTTGTTGAGCGGTCGCGACCTTATTCAGGCACAATCCAGTCCACTTTATAGTGACCGGTGGCCGGCGCAATTGCTTCTTTCAGGAACGGCAGAATGCTTTGCATCTGGCTTTCCAGTTTCCACGGCGGGTTGATGACAATCATGCCCGAGGCGGTCATGCCGCGCTCGTTGGTGTCGGGGGACACGCCGAGTTCAATTTGTAAGATTTTGCGAATGCCGAGGCCTTGCAAACCTTCAATCATGTCCTCGATGTCGCAGCGGTTCACCACCGGATACCAGATGGCGTAAATGCCGGTCGCCCAACGCTTGTAGCTTTGCGCGATCGCCTGCACCACATCGCGATACTCTTTGGCGAGCTCATACGGAGGGTCAATCAGCACCAGACCACGGCGCTCTTTCGGCGGCAGGCTGGCTTTCAGGCGGGCAAATCCGTCTTCTTTGAAAATTGCTACTTGGCGATCGCGGTGAAACTCCTGCTCCAGCAGCGGGTAATCGCTCGGATGCAGCTCCGTCAGCACCATGCGGTCATGGCTGCGCAGATGCGCGCGTGCCACACGTGGTGAACCCGGGTAGTAACGCAGCTTGCCATCGTCGTTGAGCGCTTTAATCGCCTCGAGATAGCTGTGAATATCTTCCGGGACTTCGGTTTGTTGCCACAGGCGGGCGATACCTTGTTTGTATTCACCGGTTTTTTCTGACCATTCGTGGGTCAGATCGTAGCGGCCGACACCCGAGTGCGTGTCGTGGTAGACAAAGGGTTTGTCTTTCTGCTGCAGGGCAGACAGGATCAAGCTCTGTACGATGTGTTTCACCACATCCGCGTGGTTTCCGGCATGGAAACTGTGTCGGTAACTTAACAAATTGCGCTCTCTCACCCAAAGCCGGGTGCTGGTCAGTTCAAAAAACAGTTCGCCTGATTATACGCCAGTATTGAAAATTGCTGAACCTGACTATATCTATTAACGTAATAGCCAAAGTCTTCTTTGCTGGCGCACAGGTGTATTGATAACGTACGCTTAGCAAATCATCGAATGAATGAAGGCGCTTCGTCGCGCCCGTCTCCATGACTTCAGGTACCGTGATGGTTCGTCACGGACTCTCTTTTATGAAAAGGAACGTTATATGTCTAATCCACTTCTGACCTTTACGGATTTGCCACCGTTTTCTGCGATTAAGCCGGAGCACGTCAAACCAGCGGTTGAGAAGGCGATTGAAGATTGCCGCGCGCGCATTGATGCGGTGCTGGCAGGCAACGCCGAGCCAAGCTGGGAGAGCGTGATTGCGCCGATTGAAGAAGTGGATGATCGCTTAAGCCGTATTTGGTCGCCGGTCAGCCACATGAACTCCGTGATGAACAGCGATGAGCTGCGCGATGCCTACGAAAGCTGCCTGCCGATTTTATCGGAATACAGCACTTGGGTTGGCCAGCACAAAGGGCTGTTTGATGCCTACAAAGCGATCAAGGCCAGCAAAGCATTCGCCACATTGAGCCGCGCGCAGCAGAAAACCATCACCGACGGTCTGCGTGATTTCGAGTTGTCGGGCATCGGTTTGCCAGCGGCTGAGCAAAAACGCTATGGCGAAATCAGCAAACGCATGTCGGAGCTGGGCTCTAAATTCTCCAACAACGTGCTTGATGCCACCATGGGCTGGACCAAGCAAGTCACGGACGTGAACGAACTGTCAGGCATGCCGGAATCGGCATTGGCGGCGGCGCAAGCGGCGGCGGAAGCCAAAGGGCTGGAAGGCTACTTGCTGACGCTCGACATTCCGTCTTACCTGCCGGTGATGACTTACTGTGACAACCAAGCGCTGCGTCAGGAACTGTATGAAGCGTACGTCACGCGCGCCTCCGATCGTGGTCCGAATGCCGGAAAATGGGACAACAGCGAAATCATTGCCGAGCAGTTGAAACTGCGTCACGAAATCTCGCGCATGCTTGGGTTTAACACTTACAGTGAAAAATCACTGGCGACCAAAATGGCCGAATCGCCAGAGCAGGTGCTGAGCTTTTTGAATGATCTGGCCACCAAAGCCAAGCCGCAGGGCGAGCGCGAAGTGGAAGCGCTGCGCCAGTTCGCCGAGCAAGAGTTTGGCGTGACAACGCTTAACCTGTGGGACATCGCGTACTACAGCGAAAAACAAAAGCAGCATCTGTTTGAAATTTCCGACGAAGAGCTGCGCCCTTACTTCCCAGAACACAAAGTGGTGAGCGGCCTGTTTGAAGTGCTCCATCGCGTGTTTGGGATGGACGTCAAAGAGCGCCAAGGTGTCGATACTTGGCACGAATCGGTGCGTTTCTTCGATATTTTCGACAGCGAAGGCGCGCTGCGTGGTAGCTTTTACCTTGATTTGTACGCCCGTGAACACAAACGTGGCGGCGCGTGGATGGATGAGTGCCGTGTGCGCCGCATCAACGCAGACGGCGAACTGCAAACGCCGGTCGCGTACCTGACCTGCAACTTCAACCGTCCGGTGGGCAACAAACCGGCGCTGTTTACCCATGATGAAGTGGTCACGCTGTTCCATGAAACTGGCCACGGTATTCACCACATGTTGACGCAAGTTGAGGTGGGTTCGGTGTCTGGTATCAACGGTGTGCCGTGGGATGCGGTCGAGCTACCAAGTCAGTTCCTGGAAAACTGGTGCTGGGAAGAAGAAGCGCTGGCATTTATCTCTGGTCACTACGAAACCGGTGAACCGCTGCCGAAAGCGATGCTGGAAAAAATGCTGGCTGCGAAGAACTTCCAGTCTGCGATGTTTATTTTGCGCCAGTTGGAATTCGGTTTGTTCGATTTCACCCTGCACACCACGTACGATCCGGAAGCTGGCCCGAAAGTGCTGGAAACGCTCGCCGACGTGAAGAAGAAAGTGGCGGTGCTGCCAAGTTTGGAATGGAACCGTTTCTCGCACAGTTTCAGCCATATTTTTGCTGGAGGCTACAGCGCGGGCTACTACAGCTACTTGTGGGCTGAAGTGTTGTCGGCTGATGCGTTTTCTCGATTCGAAGAAGAGGGCATCTTTAACCGCGAAACGGGTTTGAGCTTCCTCAATCACATTCTTGAAATGGGCGGCAGCGAAGAGCCGATGGAGCTGTTCAAACGCTTCCGTGGTCGTGAACCGCAAATTGATGCGCTGCTGCGCCACGCAGGTATTGCGGCCTAAGCGGCTGCATCCGCGCGCTTCATTCAATTCGGTTGGTCAACCCATTCGTGCGCTTAACCAATTTGTGTGCTTAACCAAAGTATGACAATAACCCCGCTCCATGGAGCGGGGTTATTTGTTATGGTAAAGCCCATGACGGATGACGTCGTTCACAGGAGATCGATCATGAAGGGAATTTACGGCGCGCGATGGGGTCAAGCGCTCTCGATGAGTGCGTTGCTGGCGTTACTGACATTGACGGCGGGCTGCGCTGAGATGAAACAAGCAGGCACCGACGTCGGTCACGCCACCCGCGACGCAGCGACCGCCATTGGTCATGCCACCCGCGACACCACCAAAGCGATTGGGCATGCGACGCGTGATGCGGTTAACTCGGTAAAAGACGATCTCAATGCTGCAGAATAACGCGCTGCCACTTGCGGCTCAGCCAGTGATCCAGCGACAGACGCCCCGGCCCCCACACGACCACCATCAATAACATGAATCCCCACAGCTGGTGGTCGGTAAATCCTTGTTGCCACAACAGCGGATACGACACCACTGCCATCGCATTGACCGCAAACAGCGCCAGTGCGCTGAACCGTCCTAAAAGCCCCGGCATCAACAGCAGCGACAGCGCCAGTTCGGCGCCGGTGGCCAGATACGCGGCGAGCTGCCACGGTAGCAGCGGCACCTGATATTCCAGTTCAAACAAGTACAGCGTGCTGTCCCAGTTGGCGATTTTACTCAACCCTGATTGCCAGAATACCCAGCCGGCCCAGATGCGGCACAGCAGTAAAAGTAAGCTGGCGAAGTCGCGTTGCAACCAATGGCACAGGGCATGATAACGGTGTATGAAGTCAGCCATGTCGGGCTCCTTAATTTAGTCGTGAGTATTGGGGGCGGCCAAGCGAAAGCCAGCGACAATTTCCATCGCCATGATGGCGGGCAACGCCGCCAGTGCATGCGGATGAATCTGCCCCAGCGGCGCGCGCTGATGCATCGCCAGCAGTAGCTGATACGTCGGCTCATCCAGCGCTTGCGTCCACGGCTCGCCCTCGGCCGTGCAGGCGATGATCCCCGATTGAAGCGCATTGATAGTGAGCTGGCTCAAGTCGTCATCCCGTATCGCACGCTGCAAATCAAACAGCGCAAACGGCGCGCAATATGGTGTGGCCCACGGCACCAACTCAAACACCAGCTGTGGTTGCTGTTCCGGCGTGACCTGACTCAGCGTGCTGAGTGGCTGATATTCAATGCGCGGTGACTGTGCGTATTGTTGCTGCACGTGGTCCAGCGCCCATTCAAACCGCGCCAGTGCCGCGGCATACGGCGCGGCCTGCATCACGGGCTGCGCGCGTTCAATCACAGCCGCAAAGCCTTCGCCATAGTGGCTGACATCACCACGGGTCAGCGGATGCGACAGCACGTATTCGCGCGCCAGCGCGGCAAAACACTCGTCGCCCAGTACCGCCTGCAGCATCGGATAGGTGGCTTCGAGCACTTCGCTCAGGCTGATCACGCGGTTGTTGCGATAAATCTGCAACCGCTCATCGGCGCTCAAGCCGTCCGCGATAATCGCGCATTCGTCGCCGCCCGCCTGATAGTTGAGGCCGCGGGCAAACTGTGCCTGCAATTGCGCCAGCGTCATGAGGCTCTCCTTATGCCGCGTTCGGCATCAATCGCATGCAGGCGTGCGGCCGCTTGGTGCGCTTCGCCCAGCAGGACTTCAGGCGCTGGAATCTCCAGATCCCACTCAATCAGGGTGCGGCGCGTGCCGTGCTGACGGCACCAGCGTTCAAACAGTTGCCACACCGCGTCGCTCACCGGGCGACTGTGCGTATCAATCCAGATGTCGCCTTGCGGCAGCGTTTTGACGGTGTAACCCGCGAGATGAATTTCGGCCACGGCACTGGCGGGAATGGCATCCAGATACGTCTGGCTGTCAAAACCATGGTTAAACGCCGACACATGCACGTTGTTGAGATCGAGCAGCAAACGGCAATCGGTGCGCTGCTGCACCGCGCGCAAAAATTCCCACTCCGGAATGGTGGAGTGGGAAAAACGCAGGTAGCTGGACGGGTTCTCAATCAGTAGCGGGCGACCCAGTGCGTGCTGCACCTGATCAACATTGCGGCAGAACACCGCCAGCGCCTCTTCGGTGTAGGGCAGTGGTAGCAGGTCGTTAAAATAGTGGCCGCCGTTTTCGCTCCAGCTGAGGTGATCGGAAATCAGGATGGGGTCGATGTCATCGACTAACGTTTTAAGCTGTGCCAGATGTTGTGTATTGACCGCCGCCACTGAACCGAGTGATAAGCCGATGCCGTGGCAACTGATGTCGTAGCGCTCACGCAGGCGGCGCAAATCGCGCCTGGCCGGGGCGTGCGGTTGAAAATAGTTTTCGCTGTGAATTTCCAGCCAGTTCAACGGGGTCGGTTGGCTGAGAAAATGGCTCATGTGTGGGCTGCGTAACCCCACGCCGACCTGAGGGTGAGAGTGCGTTGAGTGCATGGCCATGTCCTTATCACGGGGTCAGGGAGAGAAATCGAGTGCGCCGCCAGCGCCGCGCACTCAAGTCGTTGTGTGCGATTACTTCGCCATGGTGCTGCCGCCAGCCAGTTTGTCGCACAGCCCTTTGGGGACCACGACAAATGCATCTTTCTGATGATCCATTTTTGACGTGCCGGCGCAGGAGCTGGATTTGGTCGCGCAGTCATTTTTGCCCGCTTTCGCCACGCCGTAGCATTTTTCTTTCTCTGCCGCGGCAGCTGGCGCTGCGGTTAATAGAGTGCCACCCATGGCTAGGAGGCCAGTGATTGCTGCGGTGACGGCTAGGTTTGATTGTTTCATCTTTATTTCCTCGAGACGGTTCCTTGGTTGTTAGCGTCGCAGGCCGCGGTTGTGGCTTGCTTACCCAAAAAAGAGAGGCAGGCGCGCGGAAAACTTTCACCACACAAATAGGAAAAATCGAGATATTGATAAAATAAATAACTAAAGCGATGATTTATCGAGTGATTTAATGTGTGATTTTTTTTGAGATTTTTTGCACGCCGCAGCCGTTTGCGGCAAAGCGCAGGGAAATTCAAGGCAAATTTCGCTCGCTTGGGTCTCGCTGCGTTTAGGGGTATAATCGTTCAAATTATGTATAAATAACCAGTAGCTAAGCCATGATCGATCCCTCTCTTTTACTTGACGGTTTAAACGACAAACAACGCGAAGCGGTGGCCGCACCGCTAGAAAACCTGTTGGTGCTGGCAGGGGCCGGTAGTGGCAAAACCCGGGTGCTGGTGCACCGCATCGCTTGGTTGATGTCGGTTGAACAGGCCTCGCCGTTCTCCATCATGTCCGTGACCTTTACCAACAAAGCGGCGGCGGAAATGCGCGGCCGTATTGACGAGCTGATGATGGGCAGTTCATCTGGAATGTGGAACGGCACGTTCCATGGCATCTGCCATCGCATTCTGCGTGCCCATTATCTCGACGCCAAACTGCCGGAAGATTTTCAGATCATCGACAGCGATGACCAGCAGCGTCTGTTGAAACGCCTGATCAAAGCGCAGAATCTGGATGATAAACAGTGGCCAGCGCGTCAGGTGTCGTGGTGGATTAACGGCAAAAAAGACGAAGGATTGCGTCCGGCGCACATCGACGCGTATCGCGATCCGGTGACTCAGACTTACCTACAACTCTACACCGCGTATCAAGATGCCTGTGACCGCGCGGGGCTGGTCGATTTCGCCGAAATTTTGCTGCGCGCGCTTGAGCTGCTGCGCGACAACAAACACATTCGCGAACATTATCAGGCGCGCTTTAAGCACATTCTGGTCGACGAATTTCAAGACACCAACAACATTCAATACGCGTGGCTACGCATGATGGCGGGGCCGCAATCGCACGTGATGATCGTGGGCGATGACGACCAGTCAATTTACGGCTGGCGCGGCGCGAAAGTGGAAAACATCGAGAAATTCACGCTCGAATTTCCAAGCGTGAACACCATTCGTCTTGAGCAGAACTACCGCTCGACCAAAACCATTCTTGAAGCGTCTAATACCCTGATCGCCAACAACACCGAGCGTATGGGCAAAGAGCTGTGGACCGATGGCAACGTCGGCGATCCGATTTCGGTCTATTCGGCGTACAACGAGCTGGATGAAGCGCGTTTTGTGGTCGGCAAAATCAAAGAGTGGCAGGACAAAGGCGGCATTCTCAATGACTGCGCCATTTTGTACCGCAACAACGCCCAGTCGCGGGTGCTGGAAGAAGCCCTGCTGCAAACCGGATTGGCGTACCGCATTTATGGCGGCATGCGCTTCTTCGAACGTCAGGAAATCAAAGATGCGCTGAGCTATCTGCGCTTGATGAACAACCGCAACGACGACACCGCCTTTGAGCGCGTGGTGAACACGCCCACCCGTGGTCTGGGTGATAAAACGCTGGATACCGTGCGCTTTGCGGCGCGCGATCGCGGCTGCACGTTGTGGCAAGCCAGCGTGCAGCTACTGGAAGAGAAAGTACTCACGGGCCGCGCGGCCTCGGCATTGAGTCGGTTTGTTGAACTGATCAACGCGCTGGAAGATGACAGTGCCGAGATGTCGCTGCATAGCCAAACCGACCATGTGATCAAAACCTCGGGTCTGTTTGAGATGTACCAGCAGGAAAAAGGCGAGAAATCCAAGGCGCGCATTGAGAACTTGGAAGAGCTGGTGACCGCAACGCGTCAGTTTGAAAAACCGGAAGAAGCGGACGAAATGACCATGCTGACCGCGTTCTTGACTCATGCGGCGCTGGAAGCGGGTGAAGGGCAAGCGGATGAATTCGACGATGCCGTGCAACTGATGACGCTGCATAGTGCAAAAGGTCTGGAGTTCCCGCTGGTATTTATGGTCGGCGTGGAAGAGGGCATGTTCCCGAGCCAGATGTCGGCTGAAGAAGCGGGGCGTCTCGAAGAGGAGCGCCGTCTGTGCTACGTGGGCATGACCCGTGCGATGCAGAAGCTCTACATCACTTACGCGGAAATGCGCCGTCTGTACGGACAGGACAAATACCACAAGCCATCACGCTTTATTCGCGAGTTACCGGAAAGCTGCCTTGATGAAGTGCGCATGAAAGCACAAGTCAGCCGCCCGGCCAGCAGTGGTCGCTTCAGTCAGAGCGCGGTGAAAGAGAACTTCAACGAAACCGGATTTACCCTTGGGTCGCGTGTGCTACACCCGAAATTTGGCGAAGGCACCATCATTAACTTTGAAGGCAGCGGTCCGCAAAGTCGCGTGCAGGTCGCCTTTAACGGCGAGGGCATCAAGTGGCTGGTCACGGCTTACGCCAAGCTGGAAAAAGTCTAACCCGACGGATGAGCCACGAAAAACCCGGTCAGCGTACCGGGTTTTTTATGTCCGCCGCCGACGGATGACACGCCATTTTTGAGCGATAGAAAAAGAAAAACCCCGAGGGGCCAAAGCCCTTCGGGGTTATAGTCTTACTCGCAGCAATCCGGCTACTAATAGGTGCTCCCTGCATCTATTCCTTGATAAGTATGCTGTATCCGTCAGCGTAATCCGTTCATCGCCATCCTAGCGGTGTCCTTGATCGTCCTGATCTGCTAACTATCCCGGTTAGCTCTCATCACTTGGTCCTTGAGCGGTGTCCTTGGCATCATCCTGATGCTGAGTCCTTGCCTCGTCCAGAGGAGTCCATTGTCATTCCCTTGTCGTCACCATCCTAGTCACGATTGAGTCCGTTCAATGTCCTGTTTGCTATCCGTGCCGATCATTCATCCTGAATAACCGTATCTTCTTCCTGAAGATCACCAATCCGTAGTGATTTCCTGTTCCGTGTCAGCATCCTTCCGACACGATTCATCTTACGGATTTCGTGCTGTGGAGCAATGGTAGGAAATCGTTTGCTTAGCGATTTATTTTGCGCTCACACGATGGTTTTATTTAAAAACAATCACTTAAGTTTTACGGTGTGCCATTTTGCCAGATAAAAAGCGAGATTGCCCCATTGCTTTGTGCGAGATCTCTTACACGGCGAGGGGCCAATCGATGACACAAGGATCACTCGCCGATCGCGACCCCTTCACGGCGAGGATCCGCTGCGCCTTCCAGACCTTGCGCCGTGATGCGAATCGCGTGCAAGCCGGAGTTGAGATCGCGCACGGCGACTTTCACGCCCATCTGCTCCAGTGCTGGTTTGAGCTGTTCCGCTTGGGTGCCCTGTTCGACATCGGTTTCCCCAAAGCGGTTGAGCACATGCGGCTGGTCAATCGCGCGCTGAATGTCCATGCCCCATTGCAGATGGGCAATCAACGCCTGCGCCACATAGCCGATGATGCGGCTGCCACCCGGTGAACCGATGGCTAGGTAAGGTTGCTCGTTGTGCAGCACAATCGTGGGTGCCATCGAAGAGCGCGGCCGCTTGCCCGGCTCCAGACGGTTGGCGATCGGGCGGCCGTTCTCGTGGGTCGCAAAGGAGAAATCGGTCAGTTCGTTGTTGAGCAAAAAGCCGCGTACAAACAGACGCGAGCCGAACGCGTTTTCGATCGTGGTGGTCATCGACACCACATTCCCATCGCGGTCGACGATGTTGAAATGGCTGGTGGACGGCAGTTCGATGGACTGATCGGGGCTTTGCAGCATCGCATGTTGCCAAGGGGGCGTGCCGGCTTCGGCGCTGGTCAGCGCTTTGCCCGGCTGAATCAGCTTGGCGCGCTGCGCCAGATAGCCGGGGTCGAGCAGTCCTTCCGTTGGCATCGGCACATAATCCTGATCGGCCATGTACAAGCCGCGGTCGGCAAACGCCAGGCGTGAGGCATCACCAATCACCTGCCACGATTTAGCGCTGCTGGCGCCCCAGCCTTTGAGGTCATATTTTTCGGTCAGCGCCAGAATCTGGCCGACGGTCAGTGCGCCGGAGCTTGGTGGCCCCATGCCACACACCTGATAGCTTTGATACGGCGCGCACACGGCTGCACGTTGTTTGATTTGATAGGCATCGAAATCATGCTGCGCCAGCACACCCGGATTGCCCGTCGCGGTCTGAACCGTGTGAACGATGTCTTCGGCGATCTCGCCCTGATAAAACGCTTTGTCACCGCGCTGGGCGATGGCGCTCAACGTGGCGGCGTACTCGGGGTTTTTCAGCACGGTGCCTGCGGTCAGCGGCGAGCCATCGGGCTGAAAGAAATAGGCTTTGGTGGCGGGGAAACGGCTCAACCGCTGCTGATCGTCGGCAATCAGCGTGGCAAGGCGCGGGCTGACTTCAAATCCCTCTTGTGCCTGTTTGACCACTGGCTCAATCAAGCGCGCCCAAGCCATTTTTCCGTACAGACGATGCGTCTCCCACAGCAGTTTGACGGTGCCCGGCGTGCCGACGGAGCGGCCACCGACCACGGCATCGTAAAATTTCAGCGGCTGGCCGGCGCTGTCGAGAAACAGCTGCGGCGTGGCATCGAGCGGCGCGGTTTCGCGGCCATCAAAAGTGGTGAGCGCCTTTTGTTTGGCGTCCCAATACACCAGAAAGGCGCCACCGCCAATGCCGGACGACTGCGGTTCGACCAAGCCCAGCATCAACTGCACCGTTACCATGGCGTCGATGGCATTGCCGCCATCGCGCAGAATTTGCGCGCCCGCTTCGGCGGCGAGCGGGTTGGCCGCGGTCACCATCCAGTTCTGGGCGTTCACCAGCTGTTTGCTTGCCAGTCCGCTACTTTGCTCAGGGGCAATCGCGTCGGTGGCTTGATTGGGGGCGGCTTGCGCGGCGAAAGAAAATATCAGCCCTGACGTGGCGAGTGTGGCGAGAGTCCACTGCATACGCTTCTCCTTGTTGTCATGATCAACAATCAGCGTGGCAGGGGACGTGGTGTTTTTCTAGCCAAAGATGATAAATATGCAACCTTGACTCAGAATTGAGGTGAACCGAGCAAGCCCGTCAGCGATTGCCACAGAATCATCACGCCGATCAGGGTGAAGATCGCGCCGCACAGCAGATCGATATACCGGCTGGCGGCCTGCAATTGACGCTGCAAACGTGGGGTGGACAGCATCCATGCCAGCGCCGCAAACCACAGCAGTGACAGGCTCCATAAAATCAGCAAAGCCAGGCTTTTGCCCCCCAGTGACATGCCTGCAGGCACCAAGGTCGACATCAGGCTGACGAAAAATACCAGCGCTTTCGGATTCAGAAGATTGGTCATCAAGCCGCGCGAGAAGGCTTGGCGTTTGTTGCTCAGCAGCAGCGCCGGTTTGCTCGATAACTCGCCCGGGGCTTGCGACCAATTGGCTAGCGTAGCCCGCAAGGCCCCGCTGCCGAGATAGAGCAGATAGCTGCCGCCACACAACTGCACGAGGGCAAACAGCAACGGCTGCTGATGCACCAGATAGCTGACGCCGGTCAGGCTCAGCAGCGAGTGCAGTAAAATACCGAACGACAAACCGAGGGCAATGTAAACACCGGTCTGGCGGCCATAACGCGTGGCATTTTGGACCACCAGCGCCACATCGGGGCCGGGGCTCATCAGGGCGATAAAGTGCACCGTCGCAAGGGTCATAAGAATACTGGCTTCATTCATGAAAGGATCTCCAACAACTGATGCCGTCATTGTGCCAAGTGCGCGTTCGCGCCGCTTGTAAAATTCTGACACTCAGTGCGCGTTGACCGCGGAAGGAGAGACGCCGTAGGTGTGTTTGAATGCTTTGGTGAAATGCGCCTGATCGTAAAAGCCGACCTGATGAGCCACATCGGTGCCGGGCAGTCCTGCTTTCACCAGCTTCATGCCTTGTTCGAGACGCAGGCGGGTCAGCCAGGCATACGGCGTCATGCCGGTGCGCGCTTTAAAATGGCGCTGCAATTGCGTTGGCGTGAGATCGCACAAGCTGGCCAGTTGCGCTAAGCGCACGGCTTGGTCGAGGTTGGCGAGTAGATACTCTTTTAAGGTGGCCAGCGACTGGGTGCCAAGCGCGACGGCAGCTTTTTCTTGGATGGCGCCATAGCGCGACACTAAACCGGAAAACCCTTCATACGGCAGGCAATCTTTGGCGAGCTGACACAAATCCGGCTGCGCCAGTTTCTGATGCAACTGAGTGAGGGATGCAAATATCTGCGGGTCGCTGACGATCAGGCGATCAAAGCTCATCACATCGCTGGGTTGACTCAGTTCGAGCGTGTGGTGAAACCATTCAGGTTCAATTGCGAACACGCGTACCTGATAGCCCGAATCGAGCAGTGAACGGCCGTCGTGCAGTTCATCCGGCGGCATGATCACCAGCTCGCCGTGGCCGACGTTGTGATGTGTGCCCTGATGGAGAAAACGCTGCTGCCCCTGAGTGATGAGCCCAAGGTGAAAATCGAGGTGATAATGGCGCTCGAACGCGAACTCCTGATAGTCCGCTTCAATCAGGCTGATTGCCTGATGAGGGGTGGTGCTGTAGCGAACGTTGTCCATGATGATGCGTGCCCGGCGCTGAAGGCGTGCGCAGCGGCACGCGGTGAAAACAGGGGTGAAAAAATCGTCAAACACTTCTAGCGTAGCGAGGCGGGCGCCGTTTGTCTTGTAAAAAACGATCACCCGCCGTTGCGGTCTGTTGTCAGCACTGAATGGCTTCAGCGCGAAATTATTTCTGTGCGGTGGCGCTTCGCCGCGGCGCTACTTGGCGACCACGTTGGCCAATGGTCGTTTACGCCCTTGGGTCAGGCCATCGATACTGAAAATCACCAACGCGCTCCAGATAAAGGCAAAGGTAATCGCTTTGTCAGCACTGAAGGCTTCGCCGTACACCAGCACCGCCAGCAGGAACATCAGGCTGGGGCCGATGTACTGGAAAAAGCCCAGCGTCGAGAGCTTGAGTTTGGTCGCCGCGCCAGTAAAGCACAGCAACGGCAGCGTGGTGACGATACCGGCTGAAATCAGCAGCAGGTTGAGATGCCAGTCGTTCGCCAGCATCGAGCTGGTGGCCGAATCAGCAATCCACAGCAGATAAATCGCCGCCGCTGGCACCAGCACCAATGTTTCAATAAACAGGCCGGTTTGCGCATTCACGCCGACTTTTTTGCGCAGCAGGCCATACAACCCAAAAGTGATGGCCAGCGAGAACGCCACGATCGGCACTGAGCCGAACACCACCAACTGAATGGCGACGCCGATGGCTGCCAGCGCCACGGCAAACCACTGTAATTTGCGCAGCCGCTCGCCGAGAAACAGCATGCCGAGCACCACGTTAAGCAGCGGGTTGATGTAATAGCCTAAGCTGGCGTCGAGCATATGATTGGCGTTGATCGCCCAGATGAAAATCAGCCAGTTACCGCCGACCAGCAGCGCGGTGGCCAGCAGGTAGATCATTTTCTTTTTGTCGCGGAATACACTCACCATACCGCGCCAATGGCGGCCGAAATGCAGCAGCGCGGCCAGCAGGAAGAACGACCAAATCACGCGGTGGCTGAGAATTTCTAGGGCAGAAACGGAACTGATCGCTTTAAAATAGATGGGCGCGATGCCCCACATGGTGTAGGCGCTGATCGCCAGTATCACGCCTTTCTTGGCGTTTTGTTGTTCTTCGGATGTCATGCTTTACTTCTCACTCAGATCGCGCACCGAAGGGTGGCGAGTTAGCGGGCAGTATACAGGGCAAATCGTTTTCCTCGAACAAATATGCACCATTTCCGGTGGTGACCCGCGCACCTTGCCCACGCGGGCGGCGCAATTACTTTGCCAATAGCGGTTTAATTCACCGCTAAACGTCTCTACAATATCCGGCTTATTGAAATGCCCAATCGTCTGCTTGCAGACCGCCACTGAGACCCAGCATGACCGCTACTTTAATCGCTGAACAATCCGACGCGTTGCCCGATCCGCAGACCATTCTGCGCGATGTGTTTGGCTACCAGACCTTTCGTGATGGTCAGCAAGAAGTGATCGAATCGGCTGTTGCGGGTCGTGATGCGCTGGTGATCATGCCCACCGGCGGCGGTAAATCGCTCTGTTATCAGATTCCGGCACTCGCGCGCGAAGGCGTGACGGTGGTGATTTCGCCGCTGATTTCGCTGATGAAAGACCAAGTCGATCAGCTCAAAGCCAACGGCGTGGCGGCGGAGTGTGTCAACTCGACCCAGAGCCGCGAGGCGCTGATGGGCATTTACAATCGCATGCATTCCGGCCAGCTGAAATTGCTGTATGTGTCGCCAGAGCGCGTGCTGACTGGCGAATTTATCGAGCGTTTGCACAACCTGCCGCTGGCGATGATTGCCGTCGATGAAGCGCACTGTATTTCCCAGTGGGGACACGATTTCCGCCCGGAATACGCGGCGCTTGGCCAGCTCAAACAGCAGTTTCCACAGGTGCCGATCATGGCGCTGACGGCGACCGCCGACGATGCCACTCGCAGCGACATTCTGTCGCGTCTCAACCTGACTGACCCGCACGTTTATCTCGGCAGCTTTGATCGGCCGAACATTCGCTATACGCTGATGGAAAAACACAAGCCGGTGTCGCAGGTGATTCGTTACCTCGACACGCAAAAAGGCCACTGCGGCATCATCTACTGTGGTAGCCGCAAGAAAGTGGAAATGGTGACGGAAAAACTGTGCAACAACCACATTCGCGCCGCTGGCTATCACGCCGGAATGGACGCCGATGAACGGGCGTATGTGCAGGAAGCGTTTCAGCGCGACGACATTCAGATTGTGGTCGCCACCGTGGCGTTCGGCATGGGCATCAACAAACCCAACGTGCGGTTTGTGGTTCACTTTGATATTCCGCGCAACATCGAATCTTATTATCAGGAAACCGGCCGCGCTGGCCGCGATGGCTTGCCTGCAGAAGCCGTGATGCTGTATGACCCGGCAGACATTGCCTGGCTGCGCCGCATGCTGGATGAGAAAAGTGACGGCCCGCAAAAGCAGGTGGAAACCCACAAGCTGACCGCGATGAGTAACTTTGCCGAAGCGCAAACCTGCCGCCGTCAGGTGCTGCTCAACTACTTTGGCGAATATCGCGACAAACCGTGCGGCAACTGCGATATCTGCCTTGATCCGCCCAAACATTTCGATGCCACCGAAGAGGCGCGCAAAGCGCTGTCGTGTGTCTATCGCGTTAATCAAAGCTTTGGGATCGGCTATGTGGTGGAAGTGCTGCGCGGCATGCAGAACATTCGCATTCGCGAGCATGGCCACGACAAGATTTCGACTTACGGGCTTGGGCGCGATCACAGCCACGACTACTGGGTGAGTATTTTTCGCCAGTTGATTCACAAAGGCATGTTGCATCAGAACATCACGCGGAACTCGACGCTGCAACTGACCGAAGAAGCGCGCCCGCTGCTGCGTGGCGATATGTCGCTAGAGCTGGCGGTGCCGCGTTTGGATACCGCAGTGCGCGCAGCCAAATCGGATAAGTTGTCGAGCAAAAACTACGACAAGAAGCTGTTTGCCAAACTGCGCAAGCTGCGTAAGTCGATTGCCGATGAAGAAGGGTTGCCGCCGTACGTGGTGTTCAGTGACGCGACTTTGATTGATATGGCGGACATTCTGCCGACATCGTATGGCGAAATGCTGGCGGTGAGCGGCGTGGGCCAGCGCAAACTGGAAAAATACGCCGACCCGTTTTTGGACTTAATTCAGGAGCATCTGACCTATCATGGCTGAGTTTGGTTTACGTGAGTATCTGGCCAGTGACGGCCGCCTGATTGTGGCAACGCCCGCGTTTGATTTTGACTCCTTTCCCCCGCTCGGTGAGCGTTTGGTCGCGCTGTTGTCGGCGCGCGTGCTGGAAAAGCAGAGCGATGCCGATTTGCACTCGTGGCTGATTGATTTTGAAGGTTGCCACCTGATGCTGCGTGCCGAACACTACAGCGAATGTGTGTGGCTCGAAGCGATGGGAGAAGGCTTGGCCACAGAAGAGCTCGATTTTATCGCCAGTCTCCTGCGCCGCGGCATCTGAGTGCCAAAGCGCGACGGTTGTTCCATCTCGCTGCCATTTCCCTTTTTCTTTATTTTTCAACGCTTATGCTACTCCTATTCGGCTGAGAACAAGGAGAGCACCATGCGTCTGGAATCCATTCATCAGGATGTCATTTCATTTGAGCGTTTTATTGGGCGCTGTATCCGTTACGCGTTGATTGCGCTGGGAGTGTTGCTGCTGGGCCTGTTGCCGGGCGTGCTCGGTTTTCTGCTGCTGGCGGAACTCACCGCTGTGCAGGCGTGGCTCAATGCACTGTCGATGGTCAGCGGGCTGGCGCTGCCGTATCCGGTGGCGGATTTTCACCAGTCGGCGTCGCTGCATCTGTTTCTCGCGTTTTATAGCCTGTTCATCGAAACCGTCTTCTTCGTTGCGCTCGCCACGCTGTTTGCGCCGATCATTCACCGCGTTTTTCATCGCATGCATTGCGCGGAAGACGCCTAGCGGACGCACAAAAAAAAGCCCCAAACGGGGCTTTTTCTGTCTCATCAGTTAGGCTTCGCCGATAAAACCGCCGGTCTGGTGCGCCCACAACTGCGCGTACACGCCGTTTTGTGCCAGCAGCTCTTGGTGGGAACCTTGTTCGACGATGTGGCCTTGGTCCATGACAATCAAACGGTCCATGGCTGCAATCGTCGACAAACGGTGCGCAATCGCAATCACGGTTTTGTTTTCCATCAGCTTGTCCAGATTCTCTTGAATCGCCGCTTCCACTTCTGAGTCGAGCGCTGAGGTGGCTTCATCCATGATGAGGATCGGCGCGTCTTTGAGCAGCACGCGCGCGATGGCAATGCGCTGGCGCTGGCCGCCGGAGAGTTTCACCCCGCGTTCGCCCACTTGTACGTCGTAGCCCGAGTGGCCGTTTTCGTCTTTCAGCAGTTCAATGAAATCGTGCGCTTCCGCTTGGCGACTGGCGTGCATCAGCTCTGCTTCGCTGGCGTGCGGATTGCCGTAGAGAATGTTTTCACGAATCGAGCGATGCAGCAGTGAGGTGTCTTGCGTGATCATGCCGATTTGCTGGCGCAGCGATTCTTGCGTGACCTGCGCGATGTCCTGACCGTCGATCTCAATGCGGCCCGTATTCAAATCGTAAAACCGCAACAGCAGGTTGACCAGCGTGGATTTGCCCGCGCCGGAGCGACCGACAATGCCGACTTTCTCGCCCGGTTTGAGGTGCAGATCGAGTCCGTCAAACACCGCTTTCTGGTCGTTGTATTGAAAGCCAACCTGATGGAAGCGAATGTCGCCTTGGGTGACGGCCAGCGGTTTGGCGTGCGTCACGTCTTCAATTTCAATGTCGTTGGCGATGGTATTGATGCTGTCGATCACCATGCCGATACTTTCAAACATGCCGCGGATTTCCCACATGATCCATTTCGACATGCCCTGCAGGCGCAGCGCAATGCTGATGCCTATCGCGATCACGCCGACGGTCACGCTTTCCGCCAACCACAAATGAATCGATAGCGCGGCCATCGAAAACAGCAGCAGGTAGTTAATCAAATCGACGCTGTAGAGCAGGCTGGTGAGGGTGCGCATCTGCTGATACACCGTCGCCAGATAGTTTTTCATCCCTTTTTGCACGTATTGGGTTTCGCGCTGCGAATGCGAAAACAGCTTCACGGTGGTGATGTTGGTGTAGGTATCGACAATGCCGCCGGTCATGGATGATTGCGCGTCTGCCTGCGCGGTGGAGATGCGTTTCAGGCGCGGAATGAAGAACACCTGAATCAGCACATACAAACACAGCCACGCCAGAATAGGCAGCACCAGTACGTCGTCGGCACTGGCAATCATCACCAGCATTGAGACGAAATAGACCGCGATGTAGACCGACAGATCGACCAGTTTCATCACCACTTCGCGCACCGAATGGGCGCTTTGCATCACTTTGGTGGCGACGCGCCCGGCAAAATCACGCTGGAAAAATCCAACACTCTGTTTGAGCAGGTAACGGTGCACCAGCCAGCGAATCGACATCGGGTAGTTGCCGAGAATGGCCTGATGCAGCAGGTTGGAATGCACAAACGCCAGCACTGGCATCACCACCAACACCAACAGCGCCATCGACAGCAGCGCGCTGCCATTTTCCGCCCAGAAGTTGGCGCGCGAGCTGTTGCTCAGCATGTCGACCAATTCCCCCATGTAGCGTACCAGCGTGACTTCGGCGATCGCCACACAAGCGCTGAGCAGCGACATCAACAACAGCGGTTTTTCAAACCCGCGCGTGTAGTAGCGGCAGAAGCCAAACAGGGTTTTAGGGGGTTGTTGCGGCTCGTGATCCGGAAACGCGTTGGTGAGATTTTCAAACCAATGAAACATGAATGAATTGACCTGGGTTAATGAAATTGAGATTGGTTCCTATTTATACTTTTAATTGTGAGAATTGTAAGTAAAATGGCTGACTAATAGTAATGATAACTAAAATGATTCTCAAATATTTAAAGCAGAGGTAATTCCAATCATGGTTGATGTACGACCAAATCGACTGGCGCAGTCGATTCGCAACGCACTGCGTTTTAGCCTAGTGCCCTTGTCACTGTGCATGGCACACAGCGCACTGGCTGCCGACGAGCAACAGGCGTCCAACGAGGTTGAAACCATCGTGGTGACCGCATCGGCCTCGGCGTTGAAAGTGGATACGCCAATGGCGGAAACGGCGCAGAGCGTAGACATCATCGACCGTGAAAAGCTGGACATGCACAATGTGCAGAAGTTGGATGAAACCTTCCGCTATACGGCGGGCTACACGTCACCTTACGGGGCTGACAATGATGCTGAATGGATGTTTGTCCGTGGCTTTGAACCGAGCGTTTATCTCGATGGTAACCGTCTGTACAAAGAAGGATTCTTTGCTTGGACCGTAGAACCTTACGGGCTGGAGCGCGTGGAACTTGTGAAAGGTGCATCCTCGGTGTTGTACGGTGACTCGATGCCGGGTGGCCTGATCAACGCGGTTCAAAAGAAACCCACCGATGTACCACAGGGCAATGTGACGTTTTCTGCGGGCAACAAAGATTATCTGCAATTTGGTGTCGATGTATCGGGCTGGGCCAATGAAGATGGCAGTCAACGTTATCGCATGGTCGCCATGGTGGACCAAAAAGATGGCGAGCTTGATGGCACAGAACGCAAACGTGTGTATTTAGCCCCAAGCTACACCATTGATTTTTCGGATGCGACGACCTTGACCGTGTTGGCCAGTTATCTGAAAGATGATGGCGTGCCACAAAACGGCTTTTTCCCGCTAGTAGGCACGCGTTACGCGCTGCCAAATGGCGAGTATCTGGATCGTTCCACCAACTATGGTGAACCGAATGACGACGATTTCGATAAAACTCAGTTCTCGTTGGGTTATCAACTCAGTCATCAGTTGAATGACACATGGACGTTGAAACAAAACGCCAATTACGCGTATACCGATTTGTACCTGCGCAGTTCTTCGGCCTATTCGTTCAACAGTGCTGACCCATATACACTGACTCGCTACACCCTGATTAACGATGGCGATGTGAACAGCGTGACTTTCGATAACAACGCAACGGCGGAGTGGGAAACCGCGCAATTTGAAAACCGATTCCTAGCTGGGGTGGATGTTCAGCAGCACGTTAATCAGTTCAAGGGCAACGGTACGGGAAGCTATGTTGGCACTGTCAATGCGCTCAACCCCACATATGGCAATGTGCCGGATCTCAGCAGTGATTTGTACGACAACAAAATCACCAAAAAACAAGTCGGTGCTTATTCTCAATTCCACACCAAATGGCGTCAAAGTTGGCTCGCCAACGTGGGCGCCCGTTACGACTGGTTTGATGTCGAGAACAAAGGACAGAACAAAGACGCCATTGATGACGGTCAGTTTACGTGGAATTCCAGTCTGATGTATTTGGCATCCAATGGCATGTCTCCGTATATCAGCTACTCTGAGTCGTTTTACGTGATGAGCAGCCTCGATTACATCACCGATAAACTGTATAAACCGGTGGAAAGTGATCAGTATGAAGTGGGGATGAAATACACCCCAAGTTGGATGAACGGATATCTGAATCTAGCGTGGTTCAACTTAGAGCAGAAGAATGCGACCTCAACGGCAGTTAGCAGCAATGGCGCTTTGACCAGCAGCCAAACGGATAAAGTGGAAACGCAAGGCGTCGAAATCGAAGGCCAAATTCAAGCAACGGAACATTTGAAGCTGACAGCGAACTACACCTATTTGGATGCGCGTACAGGCGCAAACGATGTGCGTAAGTCCATGGTTCCTCACCATTTGGCCAGCGGTTGGGCACACTATAATCTGGCGGGTTTTGGCGTGGAAGGTCTGACGATTGGCAGTGGTGTGCGTTACACGGGCACCAGCGTCGACAACACCGTATCAGGCATGAAAGTGCCGGCCTACTTGGTATGGGATGCGATGGCCAGCTATGCAATCAATAAGCAGTGGAATCTGCAAGTGAACGTCAACAACCTGACGGATGATGATTCTGTTGCAGGTTGTGACTATGGTACGTGTTACTACACGGAATCGCGTCGTGTGTCTGCGACAGTCAACTATAACTGGTAATGACCGAATGCTCCCGCTTGCGTGCGGGAGCTGTCATCATTCACGACTCCCGCGCTCTGCGGGATTTGTCGTTTTTGTGGATCCCGAATAATGAGGGGGAGAGATGTATCATTTAGCTGATATTCAAATGATTCGAGGCGGTCGAACGATTCTGGCCATCGATGAGCTGAATATTCCCACCAACGAGCTGACGGTGGTGCTGGGCCACAATGGTTCCGGGAAGTCGACCTTGGTCAGTTTGTTATCCGGCCAGCAAGCGCCGGATACTGGGTCGGTGTTGCTGAATGATGCACCGCTGGCGTCGCTCAGCAGCAAGTCACTGGCCAAAGCGGTGGCGTTCTTGCCGCAAAAACTGCCAGCCAGTGCCGGTTTAACGGTGCGCGAATTGGTGCGTCTGGGCCGTTTCCCTTGGCGCGGTGCGCTGGGGTTTTGGCGCCAACAAGATGCCGAGATGATTCATGCGGCGATGGAGAAAACCGGTGTCAGCGCGTTCGCGGAGACGTTTGTGGATGAGCTGTCGGGCGGCGAACGCCAACGGGCGTGGGTGGCGATGCTGCTGGCGCAAGAATCCCCGATGTTGATTTTGGATGAACCGACCTCGGCACTCGATGTGCAGCATCAATACCAATTGATGGCGCTGCTCGCAGAACTCAATCAACAGCAGGGCTGTGGCATCATCGTGATTTTGCATGATCTCAACCTCGCGCTACGTTACGCCACCCACATCGTGGCGCTCAAGCAAGGACGCATTGCTTTTGACGGCCCAGCATCTGCACTGGCCGATGAGCAGCGTCTGTCTGATTTGTACCAAACGCCGATTACGCTGATCGACCACCCGCACGCGGTGGGCGATGCCTCGACTCATAAGGTTGCGATTGTATGTGCTTGAAACTTAACCTGAAAAAAACACTGATGCTGCTGGGCCTGTTGGTGAGCAGTGTGTCGTCGGCGCTGGCCGCAATTTCGGTCACCGATTCATTGGGCCAGCACACACTGGCGGCCGTGCCGCAGCGCGCAGCGGTGCTGGATTGGGATTTGATGGAGCAGGTGATTGAACTGGGCGTTGCACCGGTGGCGGTGACCGATGCGGAGTCGTACCGCGATTGGGTGGTGAAGCCTGCGATTCCAGCGAGTGCGGAAAACGTCGGCACCCGCGGGGAGCCGAATTTGGAACGAATTGCGGCTTTGCAACCGGACATCATTTTGATCACGGGCTCGCAGCGCGATCTCAAACCGCGCTTAGAGCAGATCGCGCCGGTGCTGCTTTACACCAACTTCAGTGCGCGAGATGCGCAAGCGGAAGTGGCGATCGCCCAGTTCCAACAACTGGCTCAAGTGTTTGGCAAACAAGCGGTTGCGGCGCAAAAACTGGCGTTCATGGAGCGCCGTTTTGCGGAGCTCAACGCGCAGTTGAAAGCGCATTTTGGTGCGACGCTGCCGCCGACCTTGGTGATGCGCTTTGCGGATACCAAATCGACCTTCATCTACACCCAAGATTCGATGGCTTATTACGTGGTGGAAAAACTCGGCCTGACGCCAGCGATGGTGGAAGCGCCGAAGCAGTGGGGCATTGTGCAAAAGCCGATTACCGATCTGCGCCACATTCGTGACGGTTACGTGCTCTATATCGAGCCGTTCAGTGACGAGAAAAAACTGAAAAATTCGGTGTTGTGGAAAGCGATGCCGTTTGTGCGTCAGCAACACGTGAATTCGGTGGCGTCGGTTTGGAGCTACGGTGGCGCGATGTCGCTGATGTACACCGCAGAAGCGATCACCGCCAGCTTGCTTGATATGGCGCCGGCCTCATGACCGTCAAGCACTTGATGGCGGTGGTTCTGGTGTTGGCGGCCGCGTCGCTGGCCAGCCTGCAATGGCATCAACCGCTGGCCTTGACCCATCAATGGCAGTTACTTGGTAGTCCGCAGCTTGCGGAGTCGTTTGATGAGTTTAACTTTGCTTACGCGCAGTTGCCTCGTTTGGTGATGACGCTGATTGTCGGCGCCATGCTGGGTTTGGTCGGCAGCTTGATGCAGCAACTGACACAGAACTCGCTCACCTCGCCGCTCACCATGGGGACTTCTTCTGGCGCCTGGTTGGCGCTCATTATCGTCAGTATCTGGTGGCCGGATGCAATCGCCGATTACAGTGCGATGGCTGCGATGACTGGCGCGTTGGTGGCGTTTGGCCTCATTTTGCTGATCGCGGGGATCGACAACATGACCGGGTTGCCGATGGTGATTTCCGGTATGGTGATCAACATTTTGCTGGGGGCGATTGCGGGCGCCATTATTTTGCTGCATCAAGATTACGCGCAAAACGTGTTCATGTGGGGCGCGGGCGATCTGGCGCAAAACGGCTGGGAGATGATTGAATGGCTGGTGCCACGGTTGTCGCCGTTGGTGGTGCTGTTGCTGCTGGCGCCGCGCGTACTGACGCTGCTGCGGTTGGGGCATCAAGGCGCGCAGGCGCGCGGCTTGTCAGTGATTCCGGCGTTCTTTTTGCTGATGACCCTTGGGATTTGGTTGGTGTCGGCTTCAATTACCGTGGTCGGCCTGATTGGTTTTATCGGCCTATTAACGCCCAATATTGTGCGTGCGCTGGGCGCGCGAACCCCCCGCATGGAGCTGCTGGCGAGTTTGGTGTTTGGCGCGCTGCTGCTGCTGTTGACCGACATGTTGGCGCAAGGGCTTACGGGGTGGCTCGGGCAAGTGGTGCCCAGTGGCGTGACCGCCGCCGCGATTGGCGCGCCGGCGCTGATTTGGTTTAGCCGCCGTCAGCTCAAAGCGCAAGATGGGATTGCCGTGGCATTGCCCGGGTCACGTCGGCGGGTGAGTCGCGGACTAACGGCGATGGTGACCGGCCTGCTGGTGGCGGGTGTGGCACTCTATTTCTGTTATCAACCGGACAGCGCGCACGCTTGGCTGGCACTGCCAAGTGATTATCAGTGGTCACTGCGTTGGCCGCGCGCGTTAACGGCGCTGTGCACTGGTATTGGCCTCGCGCTGGCGGGCACCATTTTGCAGCGCTTGATCTACAACCCGCTCGCCAGCCCCGATATTCTCGGCGTGTCGGCTGGGGCGACGTTTGCGCTGGTCTTTTCCAGCCTGTTTCTCGGCCAGTCATTGGTGTCGACGCAATGGGGCACCGCGTTGGCTGGGAGCATGGCGGTGCTGGCGGTGCTGATTCTACTTGGCCGCAAGCATCAGTTTGCGCCTTCGAGTGTGATTTTGACCGGGATCGCGATGACGGCGCTGCTGCAAGCATTCGTCCAGTTCTGTTTGGCGAAAGGCAATCAGGACAGTTACAAAATTCTGCAATGGTTGGCTGGTTCGACATACCGCGTGACCGCCGAGCAAGCGATGCTGCTGTTTGGGTTGGTGGTGGTGCTGTTTGTGCTGAGTTTGATGAGCAGCCGCGCGCTAACCCTGATCTCCATCAGCCGTTCATTTGCGACCGCGCGGGGGCTCAACAGTGGGTGGATGTCGCTTGGTTTGTTGGTGTTGGTCGCGATGCTGTGCGCGGTGGTGACGGCGACGATGGGGCCAGTGGCCTTCGTTGGTTTGATTGCGCCGCACTTGGCGCGCATGCTGGGAGCGCAGCAGGTCAAAGCGCAGTTGCTGCTCGGCAGTTTGATTGGCGCGACGACCATGCTGTGGTCGGATTGGCTGGGGCAGGTGCTGCTGTTTCCCAATCAGATTGCCGCCGGTACGCTGGTCGCGATTCTCGGCGCGCTGTATTTCCTCATCTTGTTGTTGGTCAGCCGAATGCGGCGCCAATCATAAAAAAAACGCCTTCTGTTGAAGGCGTTTTTTTTCATCATTATTTCTTGGTGATCTTATCCAGATAGCCCATGGCAAACGCCGATAACACAAACGTGACGTGCAGCAGCAGGTACCATTTAATCTTCTCATCCGCGATGTGTTCGGTGTTCATGAACACTTTCAACAGGTGAATCGACGAAATCGCCACAATCGAGGCGGAGACTTTGTTTTTCAGTGAACTGGTGTCGAGCTTACCCAGCCAGCCGAGTTTGTCGTCGTTCTCATCCACATCGATTTTTGAAACGAAGTTTTCGTAACCGGAGAACATCACCATCACGATCAGGCCGCCAACCAGTGAAATATCAATCAACGACAGCGCGACCAGAATGAGGTCGACCTCTTTGATCGAGAAGATGATGGGCAGCAGGTGAAACACCTCCTGAAAGAATTTGATGCCCAGCGCCAGCAGTACCAAGCTGAGGCCGAGATAAATAGGCGCCATTATCCAACGCGCTGAATACAAAAGTTTTTCCACGAAGTTTTCCATGTTGAAGTAGCCGATTTTTGTGATTTGATTTGGTGATGAGTCCACGGTGTGCACCAGGCTCACCGTGATGGCGCGATAGTACTCTGATTCGCGCGCTGTTGGCTATCCGTCAACCGCGCTTTTTTGGTGGCAGCGACGGAACATTCTGCGGCGCTCAAAAAACAAAAAGCCCTGCAATCGCAGGGCTTGGCATCGGCGAGATGACGATCATTCGATATTCTGGATCTGCTCGCGCATTTGCTCAATCAGCACTTTCAGTTCTACGCCAGAGGCGGTGATGTCGGTGCTGATTGATTTGGAGGCCAGTGTGTTGGACTCGCGGTTGAACTCTTGCATCATGAAATCGAGGCGGCGACCGACCGAGCCGCCTTTTTTCAGAATGTTGCGCGTTTCTTTGACGTGCGAATCGAGGCGATCCAACTCTTCCGCCACATCTGATTTCTGCGCCAGCAGAATCAGCTCTTGTTCGATGCGGCTTGGGTCAAGCTCGACTTTCGCTTCTTCAAATTTGCCGACCAGACGCTCACGTTGCCAGTCGATGATTTCCGGCATGCGCGCGCGCACTTTGACGACTTCGGCGCTGATGCCATCCAGACGCTGTTCGATCAGCGCTTTCATGTTTTCGCCTTCGCGGCCACGCGCTTCGATGAATTCGCTCACCGCTTCATCAAACCCTTCCAGCAGCGATTTGTTGATCGCGTCCATATCTTGTTCTGGGGTTTCCATCACGCCCGGCCACTGCATCACTTGGAATGGGTTGATGCGGCTCAGTTCACCGGTCATGTGCATGACTTGGCTGGCGGCTTTAATCACTTGTTCGGCCAGCGCTTCGTTGATGTTCAACTTGCTTTGCGCTGCAGGATTGGCATCAAAACGCAGGTGACATTCGACTTTACCGCGCGCCAGACGCTGGCGGAAACGTTCGCGCAATACGGGCTCCAGGCCACGGAACTGCTCCGGCAGGCGGAAATAGGTTTCCAGGTAGCGTTGGTTAACCGAGCGAATTTCCCACACGGCACTGCCCCAATCGCCTTTGACTTCTTTGCGTGCATACGCCGTCATGCTGTAGATCATCGATGTGTCCTTGGTTTTGAATTTTTTAAATGAACTGGCGCTAATACTAGCATAGAAAACCCCCACGGTGGCGAGAGACGCGTCGCCAACTTCGCTGATCCAACCGATGCAAACCTAGGATTGAGGTTTGAATTCCGCTATAATTCTGCCCCAATCAAATCCGCCCTTGCGATGGCGGTTCATCCAACGGTTCACCCAACATAGGTAAAGCCCTTATGCGTCCAAATAACCGCGCTGCGGATCAGGTTCGTCCGATTCAAATTACTCGTCACTACACGGCTTACGCAGAAGGTTCTGTGCTGGTGGAATTCGGCAATACCAAAGTGCTGTGTAACGCAACGGTAGAAGAAGGCGTGCCACGCTGGCTGAAAGGTCAGGGTAAAGGCTGGGTGACTGCAGAATACGGCATGCTGCCACGCGCCACCCATTCGCGCACACGTCGTGAAGCGGCGAACGGCAAACAAGGCGGTCGTACCATGGAAATTCAACGTCTGATCGCGCGCAGCCTGCGTGCCGTGGTCGACTTAGAAGCGATGGGTGAGCTGATGATCACTGTGGACTGTGACGTGATTCAAGCTGACGGCGGCACACGCACCGCATCGATTTCTGGCGCTAGTGTGGCGATGGCCGATGCGTTCGACAAACTGGTGGCCGACGGCAAACTGAAGAAGAACCCGATGAAAGGCCATGTGGCTGCGGTTTCCGTGGGCATTCTGGGCCAAGACGTGTTGTGCGATTTGGAATATGTGGAAGATTCTGCGGCAGACACCGACATGAACGTGGTGATGACCGAAGAAGGCAAGATGATCGAAATTCAGGGCACGGCCGAAGGTGAACCGTTCAGTCACGAACAGTTGCTTGATTTGTTGGCGGTGGCCAAGAAAGGCATTGCAGACATCGTCTCGGCGCAGAAGGCGTCGTTAGAGAATTGATGATTAGCTCCCGAGAGGGGGCTATTTTTTTGTCTAAATTTTTTTGCCGCGCAGGCGGCAGTAAGAAACTTTGGGCGCTTACGGCGTTACTTACGGAGCTAAGTGCCCACTGCGGTGTTTGACGAGGTGCAAACCCGACCCCTGTTTACCCTGAACCTTGGATATATAGAGAGAAAGTGATGAAAGCATACCAGCGTGAATTTATTGAGTTTGCCCTAGAAAAGGAAGTACTGAAATTTGGTGAGTTTACTTTGAAGTCAGGCCGTAAAAGCCCATATTTCTTTAACGCTGGTCTATTCAACACTGGTCGTGATTTAGCGCGCCTCGGTCGTTTTTACGCGGCGGCATTGGTGGATTCAGCGATTGAGTTTGATGTGCTGTTTGGCCCGGCCTACAAAGGGATCCCGATTGCGACCACCACCGCGGTCGCACTGGCTGATCACCACGATGTGGATACGCCCTACTGTTTTAACCGCAAAGAAGCCAAAGATCACGGCGAAGGTGGCAATTTGGTGGGCAGCGCACTGGAAGGCCGCATCATGCTGGTGGACGATGTGATCACCGCGGGTACGGCGATTCGTGAGTCGATGGAAATCATTCAGAACAACGGCGCGGATTTGGCCGGTGTACTGGTGGCGATTGACCGTCAGGAAAAAGGCAAAGGCGAATTATCGGCGATTCAGGAAGTTGAGCGTGACTTTGGCTGCGCGGTGATTTCGATTGTCAGCCTGACCGACCTCATCACCTATCTGGAAGAGCAAGGTGGTAACCGCGAACACCTTGATGCGGTGAAAGCGTACCGCGCGCAATACGGTATCTGATACCGACCTCCTTACAGGGGAAATGGACGGACAACAAAAAGCCCACCGATGGGTGGGCTTTTTAGTTCAAGCTGGCGTTGCCGGCATTATTGGTAACGAATGCCTTTCGGCACGTTCGGATCCTGCATGGTTTTAAAGCGTTTGTGCAGCCACATCCATTGGGTTGGCGCGCGCATGATGACCATTTCTACATACTTGTTCATGTAGGCTGCGGCGGCAACTTCATCTTTTTGTGGGTAGTTGTCTCCCACGGCGATGTCGGCCAGTAGTTCATACTTGCCCTCGTCGTTACGAAAGCCTGAACCCATCACGATGGCGCAATGACTGGTGTACGCCAGAATACTGGTGCCGGTGGTGGTACACGCATCTTGCACTGCAAAAAACGGTACGAATACCGATTTGTTACGCCCGTAATCGTGGTCTGGCAAATAGAACAGCAGCTCGCCTTGGCGCATCACGCGAATCATTTTCTTCACGTCTTTACGGTCAATCAGGACGTTGCCGTTATGCGTGCGGCCCCAATATTGGATGAAGTTGTAGGCGGGGTTGTTGTGCGGGCGAAACGCGCCATAACCCGGCAGGCCCAGCACGGCAAACGCACGTGCGGTAATTTCCAGGTTGAGGGCATGCACGCAGCACAGCAGCACGCCTTGGCCGTTGGCTTTGTATTCGCGCAACACCGCCAAGTCTTTCTCAACAATACGACGTTTGAACCGCCAAGTGGGCCAAAACCAGGTGATGCCGGTTTCAATCAGCGCCAGACCGGTGTTTTTGAAGTTCTCGACCACCATCTGCTCGACTTCATCACTGCCTTTGTCAGGAAAAGCCAGTTCAAAGTTACGCTTGGCCACGTGCACGCGTTTTTTACCCAAACGCATGCCCAGCAAGCCCAAGCTTTGGCCGAGCTTCAGCAGCACGGAATAAGGCAATAGGTTTACGATTAGCGCGAGGGTGCCGAACCCTAACCACACGCCCCAGTTTTTAGGGTGCAGCAGGGACAGGGTGAATTGAGGTTTGCCGTATTTGTCTTGACTCATGGGGTTCACTTAATCTGAGCACTCAGCAGCGACCAGTATTCGTCGAAGTTGGCCGTGGGCAGGTATTTGAAATCAGAACGCACGAAGCGGTTCAGACTGCCTTCGACCTGACCGAGTAACTGGGCGGCCAGAATGTTTTCGTCAACAGGGAATGATTTGCCTTCACGAATTTTACGTTCACGCAGAATCTGACGCAATGACGTCTCGATGCGTTCGAACAGTTGATTGATGCGCTCACGCAGACGTTCATTTTCAAACATCAGAGCATGGCCGGACAAAATTCTTGTCAGACCGGGGTTACGTTCTGAAAACGCCAACAGTAATTGCATCACCAAGCGAATGCGGTTCAACGTGTCTTTTTCTTCATCCAGAATACGGTTGATGCGCGACATCAACGACTCTTCGATGAACTCGATCAGCCCTTCGAACATGCGTGCTTTGCTTGGAAAATGGCGATACAACGCGGCTTCTGAGACGCCAACCTGCTTCGCCAATTTGGCGGTGGTGATGCGCGAAGCACCTTCATGCGATTCCAGCATTTGTGCTAAGGCTTGAAGAATTTCTTCACGTCGATTGCTTTTCTTACTGACGGCCATAACCGTGTTTCCTTTTTATACCACTGCTTGGTTAGAAATGAGTGGGCGAAACGGTCACTGTTTCGCGCCCCACCTCATTTCAGAGCGTTTCGATAACGGGATGTAAGTAGGCGTTGTCGCCTACAGTTTGTCATTGATCAACAGCATCAGCGCATGTGCCAATTCGGCTTTGGAGGCCAATGGCAGGGATTGCTCGCTGGGCGCATCTGGCGCACTTAGACGCCAATACACGGTCAGCGCGTTGTCGTTGCTGTTGAAACCCTGGCCGGCGACGGAGACGTCGTTGGCACAGATCATATCGAGGTTTTTCTTCTCCAATTTGCCGCGTGCGTATTTTTCCACATCCTGTGTTTCGGCGGCAAAACCGACGGTAAAGGGTCGGTTGTCGGTCATCGCGGCGACCGAGGCGACGATGTCCGGGTTTTTGACCATGGTGACGCAGAGCGTGTCACTGTCGTCGGTTTTTTTGATTTTTTGCTGTGCCATGCTTTGTGGGCGGTAATCTGCCACCGCAGCGCAGCCAATAAATACGTCATGTTCGCCTGCGTGCGCCATCACCGCTTGGTGCATTTCAAGGGCACTGTCGACATTGATACGCGACACGTTGGCTGGCGTTGTTAAATTCACTGGGCCACTGACCAGCGTCACGTGTGCTCCCAGTTTCGCTGCCGCATCGGCAATCGCAAAGCCCATTTTTCCGGAACTGTGATTGGTGATGTAACGCACCGGATCGAGCGCTTCACGGGTCGGGCCCGCGGTCAGCAGGACGCGTTTACCCGCCAGCGGCTTTGGGCCGAAAAATTCCTCACAGCGATGCACCAGATCCATCGGCTCGAGCATGCGCCCCGGGCCGATATCGCCACACGCTTGTTCACCGGCGGCCGGTCCCCAAATGTGCATGCCGCGACGCGCCAGCGTGGCAATGTTTTCTTGCGTGGCGAGATTGCGGTACATCTGTTGATTCATCGCCGGAGAGACGACCACGGGCGAGTCGGTGGCCAGCACGAGTGTGGTGAGCAAATCATTGCCCATGCCAGCAGCCATACGCGCAATGAGATCGGCGGTGGCGGGTGCCAGTAGAACCAAGTCGGCCCATTTCGCGAGTTCGATATGACCCATCGACGCTTCCGCGGCTGGGTCGAGCAGGCTATCAGAGACTGGGCGACCGGAGACGGCTTGCATCGTCAACGGCGTGATAAATTCTTTGGCCGCTTTGGTCATTACGACCTGAACGGTGGCGCCGCGCTCAATCAGGCGACGGGTTAATTCTGCACATTTGTACGCAGCGATACCGCCGCTGATACCAAGCAGAATCTTTTTTCCTGCCAATGTTTGCATGCTGGATTCCTCAAAAATTCTGCGCGCTATGTTAGCACAACTCCAGAGAGATGTTGGAGCTGTGTCAAATCTCACGGCGCAACGGGGATAAATCGTCCGGTGAGCTCAGCAAATTTCAGCGCTTCTCACAGATATTATTTCCGGATTATGCAACATACTGTGTGATAAAAACCAATAATAGAACACAAGGACCTTTATGATTGCCTCCCTGAGAAGCCGAACGAAACTTTTACTGCTGACGGTCATTCCGCTGGTGATTATTACTGCCATGGTGACGGTGGTGTATTACTGGAATGGGATGAAATCCCTCGATCAAGAACTGACTCAATACCGCGCGCAGCTGGTTGATAGCCGCAAAGCGGAACTCAAAGCTTATCTGATGATGGGCGTTACCGCAGTGAAGTCGTTATACGAGACGGATCAGGGCGGTAACAACAAAGCGCAAGCGAAAGAAATTCTGAAAGCCATGCGCTTTGACAGCGATGGCTACTTCTTTGCTTACGACTCTCAAGGCATCAACACACTGCATGCCATCAACCCGTCGCTGGAAGGCAAAAACCTCTACGGCATGAAAGATGAAAATGGCGTGCCGGTCATTGCCGGATTGATTCAGGCGTCCAAATCAGGTGATGGCTTCCTTTATTTCTCGTGGCACAAACCGACGATCAATGCACAAGCGCCAAAACTAGGTTATGCCGAGTATCTCGCCAAGTGGGATTGGGTGCTGGGCACCGGCATTTACATTGATGACATCGACACACAAGTGGCACAGTTCAAAGCGCAGCGCGAAGCGCAGCTGTATGAACAAACCCTGTCGGCGGTTGGTCTTTCCGTCGTGGGCTTGGTGCTGACGATCATCGTGGTGAGTGTGCTGGTGTCGCGCGGTGTGGCGCCATTGCACCACGTGGTGGACTCACTCAAAGCGGTCGCGGCCGGTGGCGGCGATCTCACGGCGCGTTTAAAAGTGGAGAGCCGCGATGAAGTGGGCGAAGTGGCGCAGGCGTTTAATGCCTTTATGGACAAACTGCATCCGCTGATTGTGGATCTGCGAGCGTCAGCGCAGGACGTGCAATCGGCGGCGGTGGATCTCGATGGCCAAACCACGCAATCGAGCCAGCAGATGAACAGCCACTGCATGGAAACCGATAAAGTGGTGGCCGCGGTGACTGAAATGAGCGCCACGGCCCGTGAAGTGGCCAACAACACCAATGCCACTGCACAAGCGATTGATTCGGCTAACCATCAGATCTTGGATGCGCAAAAAGAAGTGAACTTGGCGATTGAAGGCATTGGCGATCTGGTGAATGAAGTGAACCTGACCTCGGATGCGATTCAGGAGCTGAGCCAAAAAACGGAACAGATCACCAAAGTGCTCAATGTGATTGGGGATATTGCCGAGCAAACCAACCTTTTGGCGCTCAACGCGGCGATTGAAGCGGCGCGTGCGGGTGAACAAGGACGCGGGTTTGCTGTGGTGGCCGATGAAGTGCGCTCGCTGGCCAGCCGCACGCAAAACAGCACGCAGGAAATTGGTGAGATGTTGCAGTCGCTGCATCAAGGGGTGAGTAAAGCGGTCAGCAGCATGGCGCTGAGTCAAGATCGCGGCGAGAAAACGGCGCTGGAATCGGTGCAGATCAAAGAGCGCTTGTCTGGTATTTCGGAAGCGGTGAGCGTGATTCATGACATGGGGATTCAGACCGCATCGGCTGCCGAGCAGCAAAGCGCGGTGTCGGAAGACATCAACCAAAATCTGGTCGCAATTCAGCAGATTGTGAATGAGCTTAGCGATAACCTGCAGCGCTCCGAATCGATCAGCACCCGTTTGGCGCAATCGGGCCAGCAAATGGGGAACTTGGTCGGTCACTTTAAGCTTTAACACACAGCGGCGTTGCACTTTTCCACGATGCCGCTCTCAAGATCCCTCAGGCCACTTGCAGCCTGAGGGATAAATCGGCTTGAGTATGGCAAATTACAGGAGCCATGCATGAGCCTCAAATCCTTTCCCAACGAATCCATGCCGCGTGAAAAGCTGTTGTCGCGTGGCCCACAGGCGTTATCCGACGCCGAATTACTCGCGATTTTTCTGCGCACGGGTACGCCGGGCATGAATGTGCTCGCGCTCTCGGATTTTTTATTGCGTGAGTTTGGATCGCTGCGCGCGCTGTTTTCGGCCCCCAAGGATCAGTTTTGTGCTCACAAAGGGCTCGGCGAAGCCAAATTTGTGCAGTTGCAGGCGGTGCTGGAGATGACTCAGCGCTATCTGGCAGAAACACTCAAGCGTGGCGAGGCACTCACCAGCCCGCAGCAAACCAAGTTGTATTTGTCGAGTGTGCTGCGCGATCGCCAGCGTGAAGCGTTTTACATTCTGTTTCTTGATAACCAGCATCGCGTGATTCGCGATGAAGTGTTGTTTGAAGGCACGATTGATGCGGCGAGCGTGTATCCACGTGAAGTGGTCAAACGTGCGCTGCACCATAACGCTGCGGCGCTGATACTGGCGCACAACCATCCTTCGGGAGTCGCCGAGCCCAGCACGTCTGATCGCAGGATCACGCGCCGCCTCACCGATGCTTTAGCGCTGGTGGACATTCGCGTGTTGGATCACTTCGTGGTGGGGGACGGTGAAGTGGTCTCTTTTGCTGAACGCGGGTGGATTTAACGCGCGACAAAAAATATTTTTTGGCTGTCGAAAGTTTAAACTATTGAGCAAATACAAGGGTGTAGGGAGAAAACTTGACTTTTTCGTGGAACAATTCCGACAGGCCTTATCCGCAATTCACCTGAATGCACAAAAAATGCTTAGCTTTCTGTGGTTTTCTGGTATGATTCGCACACATTTTTTAACCCCAATTCAGCTCAACACAAAAAAAGATCAGGTAATCCTGTAAAAAGGATCTGTTCGGGTCTTGAGCAATGCGTGTCAAGTTAGTATAATGCGCGACCTTTGATAGCCTTGTATGGATTTTCCATAACGGTTTTTAACCTCAACTTCTTATGTAGAAAGAGAGAGGTTCGGCCACCAAGGTTGATATCGAGCTGAAACGATTTGGAGAAGACATTCATGTCCCGAGTATGCCAAGTAACTGGTAAGCGTCCAGTAACGGGTAACAACCGTTCACACGCACGAAATGCTACTAAGCGTCGTTTTCTGCCGAACCTACAAACTCATCGTTTCTGGGTAGAGAGCGAAAAACGTTTTGTTAAACTACGTCTAACTGCTAAAGGCATGCGTATCATTGATAAGAAAGGCATCGATGCTGTTCTTGTTGATATCCGTGCACGTGGCGAAAACGTTTAAGAGGAATTAAACAATGGCTAAAGGCATTCGTGAGAAAATCCGTCTAGTATCTTCTGCTGGTACTGGTCACTTCTACACAACTGACAAGAACAAACGCAACATGCCAGGCAAATTTGAGATCAAGAAATTTGATCCAGTTGTACGCCAGCACGTTGTATACAAAGAAGCAAAAATCAAGTAATTGATTGCGGTCTTTGGAATGATAAAAACCCAGCCTTTTGGCTGGGTTTTTTCTTTTCTGCTGCTGGTGTTCTGCCAGCCGTTTTCTAGGATCTCGTGTCGTCCTCTGCTACTCTAGCGGTATCGTAATCAATGAAGGATAGCGATTATGCGTGTCGCGCCTCATCGCCGCCGCCGATGGAATAACATCCTGATTCTGGCGGTGATCGTGTTCATCGGTGTGCTGAATCTACCTGCGTTCATCAAATCGTATTTGATGGAACCGGAGGTCAGTGCGAACCCCACCTTACTTAATCCCCACGCGTCATTGCAGGCAATGCACTTTACTCATGTGTCGCTTGAGCTCAATCAAGGCCGCTGGCGAGCCACGCCGCCGACTACGGTGGCCCCCGAAGAGCTGGTGAAGCGTTGGCAAGCGCTGGTCGGCACTGAAGTGGATGAAGAGACCTATCAATCGCTGCAACCGAATTTGCGCAGCCCACAAACGATCGAAGTGTGGTATCGCGATCAAGAAGAGCCGCAAAGGATCACCTATTACCGCACACCGCAATTCTGGCTGTTTAAGAACTGGCAGGAGAAGTGGATTGCTATTTCCGTCGACAACGCTTACCTGCTGCCGTCCTCCTAGCGACGGCCTGATCAAAAGAGGTTTAACAAACAACATGCCTGAACTCCCGGAAGTTGAAGTCAGTCGTATGGGCATCTCACCGCATCTGGTGGGAGAAACCGTGCGTTCCCTGACGTTCCGCACGCCAAAACTGCGGTGGGATATTCCCGCTGAACTGAAGCAGATGGAAGGGCAAGTGATCACTGCTATTTCTCGCCGCGCCAAATACCTAATGATTGAAACGTCGGTGGGCAGCGCCATTGTCCACTTGGGCATGTCGGGGTCGCTGCGCGTGCTCGACGGTGATTTCCCGCCCGCCAAACACGATCACGTGGATCTGACGCTGACCAACGGCAAAGTGCTGCGTTATAACGATCCGCGTCGTTTCGGGGCTTGGTTGTGGTGTCCGGCTGGTGAACATCACGAAGTGCTAGGTCATATGGGGCCCGAGCCGCTCACCGACGAATTTAATGCAGCGTATCTGCTGCATAAAGCGCGCAAGAAACGGGTCGCGGTGAAGTCGTTTATTATGGACAACAAAATCGTTGTCGGTGTGGGCAACATCTACGCCAATGAATCGCTGTTCAGTGCGCACATTCACCCTTTGCGACCTGCCCATTCGCTGAGCGAAGCTGAGTGGACGTCTTTGGTGGCGGACATCAAAGCGGTGTTGACGACTGCTATTGCGCAAGGCGGTACCACGCTGAAAGATTTTGCCCAAGCGGATGGCAAACCGGGTTATTTTGCTCAGGAGTTGCAGGTGTACGGTAAAAAGGGCCAACCTTGTCCACGGTGTGGTGAACCGATCGCGGAGCTGAAAATTGGTCAGCGCAACTCGTTTTTTTGCCTGCAATGCCAACCCGTTGTGCCGGAAAGTCCCGCTAAATTGTGATATAACGCGTGGAGCTTTCGTTCTGAAGAGAGAATGGTGATGAAATATTTAGTAACTGGTGCCGCGGGCTTTATTGGATCAGCAGTCATTGAGCGTCTGTGTGCCGAAGGGCACGATGTCGTTGGCATTGATAACCTGAACGACTACTACGATGTGGCGTTGAAAGATGCACGTTTAGAACGTGCCGCGCATGAGCGTTTCTCATTTATCGAAATGGACATCGCGGATCGCGAAGCGATTGCCGACCTATTTGCCGTTGAGCAGTTTGACAAAGTCATCCACCTCGCGGCGCAGGCGGGTGTGCGTTATTCAATTGATAACCCCATGTCGTATGCCGACAGCAATCTGGTTGGCCACCTGACCATTCTGGAAGGTTGCCGTCACCACAAAATCAAACACTTGGTCTATGCATCGTCAAGCTCGGTGTACGGTCTGAACCGCAAAACGCCGTTCAACACGTCCGATAGCGTGGATCACCCGGTGTCACTCTACGCGGCGACCAAAAAGTCCAATGAGCTGATGGCACATACTTATTCGCACCTCTACGGCGTGCCAACCACTGGGCTGCGTTTCTTTACCGTGTACGGCCCGTGGGGACGTCCGGACATGGCATTGTTTAAGTTCACCAAAGCGATCCTCAAGGGTGAAGCGATCGATGTGTACAACAACGGCGATATGATGCGCGATTTCACCTACATTGATGACATCGTGGAAGGCATTCTGCGCATTAAAGATGTGGTGCCGGAGCCAAATGCCGAATGGAGCGTGGAAGCGGGATCGCCAGCAACCAGTTCCGCGCCTTACCGTGTGTATAACATTGGCCATGGCAGCCCGGTCAAATTGATGGATTACATCAAAGCGCTGGAATCGGCGTTGGGGATTGAAGCGAAGAAAAACATGCTGCCGATGCAGCCGGGTGACGTGTACGTCACGTATGCTGACACGCAAGACCTATTCAACGCAACGCAGTACAAACCTCAGATGGGGGTTGAACAAGGCGTGGCGAATTTTGTGAAATGGTACAAAGAATTCTATTCTGCATAGCGATACCTTCCACACTCTTTACAGCCGGGGCTAGCGCCCCGAGCTGTAAACGATAATCTCCCGTTTTGCCGGGAACTCAGACGAGCATCCATCAAATCTGGCAATGCGCTGGAACATTTTGGGACATTGAGACTCCAACATCGGTATCATTCTTGCTAATGATTTACTGAGTCAATTCCGAACGCGACAATTTGCCGTCGTTCATTGTATTTTTCTGCCTGTTGTTCAAGAAAATGAAGTATCAACCACACCTACGCCAGCTCTGCCTGTTTCTCCTTCAGTGTTTTGCCTTCTCCTTTTGTATCTTACTGATTGCTCGAGTGGTCTTTTTTCTCCACATTCGTGATGTGTTACCGACGCATGCGGTCGATGATGATATTTGGCGCGCATTTTGGGTGGGGGGGCGCTTTGATGCCAAAGTGACGGCCATTGCCTATGCGCCGCTGCTGCTCAGTGGGCTGATTGCCGCGGCGTTTCATGCGGCCTATCGCCGTTGGCTCAAGTTCGCACTCGGGTATCACAGCGTGATTGCCGCTTTGTATGTGGTGGGCTGCATCGGGAATTATTACTACTACCTGACGTACGGCAGCCATGTGGACCTGTTCGTGTTCGGTTTGTGGGAAGATGATACCGACGCGGTGCTGATCAATATGTGGCAGGATTATCCTATCATGCGTGGTGCATTCTTGGCAGTGGCGACTGCTGGGTTGGGCTATGTGTCGTCTCGTTGGTTCCTGCGTTCATCGCTGGGGCAATTGAACCCCCGGATGTATTGGCATTGGGGCGTGACGTCGCTGGTGGTTTTGATGACGATCATCGTCACGTTCGCGGTCGCTCGTGGTTCGCTCGACAGCCATCCGCTCAAGCGCTATCACGCCAGTGTGTCGCAATACAAACCGCTCAATATGATCACGCCGAACGTATTTATGGCGCTCGATTGGGCGACGACCGATTACAAAGAGCAGCGCCATTTCGAGCCGGTCTCACAACGTGCGTTGACGGCGCAGATGGAAAAGATGCTCGGTCAGCCAACGCCAAACTATCATGTACCGACCAACCCATTTCTTGCCGACCATCCACCGCATGTTGTGGTCGCGATGATGGAAAGCATGGGCATGAATATTTTGGTGGAAGATGATCCGCAGACAAACGATCTGCTGGGCAGCCTGCGCCCGTACTGGGAGAAGGGTTTCTTATTTGAGCGTTTTATGGCGGGCACGTCGGCGACCATCGACAGCATCGTCATGACGCTGTTCCACAGCCCGGTGGCGACGATCAGCCACTCGTCAATTCAAAACATTGCTTTGCCAAGTTCGGCCATTTTGCCGTACAAACGCGCTGGTTATGAGGTCGTGTTCTTGTATGGCGGCAATGGCATGTGGCGAAATCTGGCCAATTATTTGCCCGTGCAAGGGTTTGATCGCGTGTACGATGAGAACGACATCATCGAAGCATTTCCTGATGCGGCTCGATATTCTGGTACGTGGGGTGTGCCGGATGGGTACATGTTCCGCTTTGCCAATAAAATCCTTGAAGAGGCTCAGAAGCCGACGTTGGTTTTCATTATGACGGTGACCAACCATTCGCCGTACAAAGTGCCGAATTACTACCAACCCAAACCGACGGCCATGAGTGAACGTTTAGCGACGTTGATCGGCTACCAAGGGGCGCAGGCGAAAGTGTTACTCAACACATTCCAGTATGCATCGGATGCGTTGGGCCAGTTTATCGGCCGAGTCAAAGCCTCAGACAAGTTGAAGGACAACACGGTGATTGCGGTCACGGGCGACCACCGCATGCGCTACAGCAGCACCGATGAGCCGACCGAATACGGCCTGTCGTTTGCTGTGCCACTGTTTCTTGATGTGCCGCAGCCGATTTTGGATCACACGCCATTTACCTATGATCCGCAGCGCATTGGTTCACATCGCGACCTGTTTCCGACCTTGTATCATTTCAGTTTGTCAAATCAGGACTACATCAGTTTAGGTGGCGAAAACCTCTTGGCTCAAGGTGGGGTGAGTAACATCGGTTTTAATGCCGTGCGCACCATCAGTGAACAAGGTGCATTCAGCAATAGCGGCTCGGGGCTGTTTTATGCGTGGGACGAACACAATCCACTGTTGAATCAAGCCCGACCGGAGAAGAACCCCCCGCAAGAGACGGACTGGGGTAAAGAGTACTCGTTGCTGCAAGATTATTACTTGCGTTCACAAGTGCTACCGATGACGCCATAAACTGGCGCAAGGCATCAAGAAAAAGGGCTGCTCAGTGAGCAGCCCTTTTTTGAGGTGTGACGTTATTCCACAATCTTTTTGCCGTGCAGCGCGTTGGCCACCAACTCAGGCACAAACGCATCCACGTTGCCCCCGTGAATCGCGACTTCGCGGACCAACGATGAGGAGATAAATGCGTACTCTTCCGCCGGGGTGAGGAACACACTCTCCAGCCCGGGCATCAAGCGCCGGTACATGTTGGTCAGGCCGAATTCGTATTCAAAATCGACCGTAGTGCGCAGGCCGCGTACCAATACGGTGGCGCCTTCGGCTTTGGCAAAATCCACCATCAAGCCAGAGAACCCTTTTGCCGTCACGTTATCCAGATGTGAAGTGACCGCTTTGGCAAAGGCCACGCGCTCTTCCAGCGTAAACAGGGTGTTTTTGCTTGGACTGGCAGCCACCGCGATGATCACTTCATCAAACATGCTGGCAGCCCGCTCAATCAAATCGAGATGGCCGTTGGTAATGGGGTCAAAGGTGCCCGGGTAAATAACGCGGGAAATACTTTTTGAATTCACAATGTTCTACTCAGTGTTTATGCGTGTAGGGGTATGCTAAACAAAACTGTGCCGCCAAACCATGACAATTTGACGGCAAGCATGATTATTTTTCATCCAATAACGATTGGAAAAAGTCCAGATGCTGCTGCGCGCTTTCCTGACAGGAGAAATCGTTGATCATCCGCTGCTGCGCTTTGTGGCCCATCGCTTGACGATGTTGCTCAGACGCGTACAGCCACTGAATTTTATCGGCGATGGCTGAGGCATCACTCACCGGCACAACGAATCCGGTTTCGCCGTCGATCAAGAGTTCTTTGCCGCCGCCGGTGGTGGTCACGACGGAAGGAATGCCCATCGCCATGGCTTCAATGATGGTTTTGGGTAAGCCTTCTCCGCTAATCGAAGGCTGCACTTGTACTTGGCTTGCCGCCAGCAGTTCCGGCACATCTTTGCGGTAACCGAGGAAATGTATGCGATCGCGCATGCCACTTGCTTCAGCCAATTTCAGGTTCTGTTCGGTATCCATATCACGACCAACCAGCAGCAAGTGTAAATTCGGCAATGACGCCAGTTGTTTCGCGCTCTCAAGCAGCACGTGTACGCCTTTACTTGGTCGCGCATTGGCGATACAGATGGCGCTGAACGCGTCGTCCGGCAGCCCCAGTGCGCTTAAATTCGCCGGCTGCGCTTGATACCAAGCAATGTCGTGGCCTTTGTAAATCGTGACCACTTTGTCGGCGCGTTTCCACACATGTTTACGCACATCGTCAGTCACCGCCTGTGCCACACAACTGATGCCGTCGATACGAGGATGCAAGTGGGTCAGGTAGGCGGTGGGATCGTGACGATACAACCCGCCGACTGTGCCGCGATAGCTCACCAGTTTGGTGTGTTTGAAGCCGATGCAGGCAAATGCCGCGTTGGGAATGGTTTTGGAGTTCATGGCATACACCACGTCATAACGTTCTTGACGCAGCGCGTGACGCAAAGTTTTAATCGTGTTGAGACAAATCTTTTTCTTTGGATAGCAGTCGATGATGGTCACGCCGTTGTCGCGAAAACGTGGCACATACTCCGCATCGCCTTGCGTCATGATGGTCACCTCATGGCCGAGCTTGGCCATTTCAATAAACATCTCCGCTTCCGGACGCACGCTGTTCCAGGCATCACGATAGGAGCTAAAAATTAAGATTTTCATGGTCTCACATTACCTCAGCCGCAGTGAAACTGCAGCGGTGTTCAAATTTGGTGGCTGACGCGTCTTCGTGCCGCGAGCCTAGATTATAACTTTCCGGCCGCAACGCGAGCGTAAAGCTGCTCATAGCGTTTGGCGGTATTCTCAATCAGAAAGCCTTGCAGTTTTTTCTCGCGTCCGATGGCGAGCTTTTCGCGCAACGTGGCGTCGCTGCGAATGGTTTCAATCGCATCGGCCAATTCGAGGCCATCGCCGGGCTCAATCAAAAGCCCTGACTCTTGATGGTCAATAATATCCGGGATACCGCCCGCGCGAGCACCAATCACTGGTAAGCCATTGCCCATCGCTTCCAGAATCACTGAGCCCAAACCTTCGCTATAGGAGGGGTGAACCAGCAAGTCGGCAGCAGCAAACCAATCGCCCATGTTGCTCTGTTTGCCCATGAACGACACGTTGGTTAAGCCTGCGGCTTGCTGCTCTAGGGCGGCTCGCTCTTTACCATCTCCTAACAGTGCAAAATGAACCTCAGGGGCGCGCTGAGCCAACGCTTTTGCTGCGTTCAGGGTGACATCAAAACCTTTGTGTTTGAGCATGTTTGCGGCGTGGATGACCAGAAATTTGCCACTGAATTGCTGCTTGATGCGCGCCACGTTGGCGTCATCAATCGGGTAGGCGACTGGCGAGCTGGGAATGATCTCAATGCTTTGGGTTGGGTACGCGTCACGAATGCGGGCCGCGATTTCATGGCTCAGGCCAACCAACAACGCAGCGTGGCAGTAAGCTTGGTTCGATAACCATTTTTTGCGCAGCGGATTGTCGATGCGACGCGTCACCATATATGGCACGCCATGCAATGCGTGTTGCAGCCATGCCCAGTAAATGGCTCGGCCTTCATGCACATGAATCAATTCACAGCCGTCAGTCACGCGTTTGCCATGTTGGAGTAAATAATGGCTGGCGGCGATCACTCGGCAAGGCAGCTCGGACACGCGCGCAAAAAACGGACTTTTGGGGTTGGCGACAATCGTCAGCTGATAGCCCATGCGAATCTGCTGCTTGATGAGTTGCAGTGTCTGGTTTTCTCCGCCGTGATAGCCGGATGCCAAGTTAACGTGGCAGATATTCATTTCTGTTTTTGCTCCTGCTTGCGCACGTAGTCGCGCAGCCACAAATCTGCATACCGAGTAAACGTGGTGTTGGCGCTTAACATCGCCAACAGTAAGCCATGGCGACCATCGAGAAAGCCGCGTTTAATCACGTACATTTTAAAGAAGCGGAAAAATCCATGCAGTATTGCGCCGCCCAACGACGCTTTCTTGCGTCCTTCACGTTGGTCAGCCCACGCTTTCATGTATTGCTGCGTTTTTGCGGTGTACTGTGGCAGATACTCAAAGGTGTAGTGCTCGAGATAACCTTTTAACGACCGCAGTTGAAATCCGGATGGGATTTCTACGCTCTCATGTACCAAGGCTTGGTTGTATTGTGTGTCGCGCGTGCGGTAAAGGCGCGTGACCCAGTCGGGGGACCAGCCTGAATAGCGAATCTGTTTGCCAAACGCGGTGGTGAGACGATCAATCTGGTAGACGGTGTTGGGTTTGTCGGCGTGGACCGCTTGTAAAATTTGTTCTTTGAGCGCATCGGTCACGCGTTCATCGGCATCGAGCCACAACACATAGTCTGAGGTAATGTGCGATTGCGCCAAGCGGCGCTGAGGGCCAAAGCCTGGCCACTCGGTGTTGACGAAAAATTTGTCGGTATAGCGGCGAGCGATGGCTTCAGTTTGATCGCTGCTGCCGGAATCAAGAATGACGATTTCGTCGACCCACTGATACACCGTGTCTAAGCAGGCTTGCAGGTGCTTGGCTTCGTTTTTCACGATCAGGGCGACCGCCAATGTTGGAGTGGTATTAGCCATGATTTGGGTTACCTAACTGTGTTGTCGCTGACATCATGCGATCAAAGGTGGTGATGACCGCATCGAGCGTGATGGCCTGCATCAGATCCGCGCCTTTGGCACGTGTGCTCCACGCCAGCAGTTCCAGCGGTTTGCCTTGCTGCTCGGTCACGAACGGTTCGTACACACTCACCACATCTTTGATATTAAAGTATGGCCCCGTGCGCTTCGGGTTGCTGTGGGCATACAAGCCCAGTACGGGCGTGCCTTGTGTGGTGGCAATATGTGCCGGGCCAGAATCCGGAGCAAGCACTAACTTCGCTTCGCCCAAGACGGCGGTCAGTTGTTTTAAATTGGTTTTGCCCACTAGATTGAGCACCGGATGCGTCATCAAGGCACTGATTTGCTCTGCTAATTTCTGCTCGCGCGGCGCAGGAGAGCCACACAAGGCGACCTGATACCCTTGAGCAATGACGTAATCGGCAAATTGCGCGTAACGTTCCGTGACCCAGTTGCGCTCATCTTTACTGGCGGCCGGGCTGATGACGATGGTCGGTTGGCTGCCCAGTTGCGCGCGGGCAAATTGCCGATCGTTTTCAGAAATTGGCAGGTGCCAGGTCGGTGTTTGGCGCGGCACGCCAAGAAATTCGGTAAACGAGAAAAAACTGTCGAGCACATGCGCCGATTCGGTGTCGGCAATCTTGCGGTTAGTGAACAACCACTGACCTTCTTTGGCCCGTTTGCGGTTGAATCCCACTTTGTACTGCGCGCGAATGCCCAGCGTGACCAAACTGGCGCGCAGGGCTAACTGCATGTGTACCAGCGCATCAAAATGACGCCCTTTCAGTTGCTGCCAAACCGCTTTGATTCCAGACCAGCCGGCTTTTTTATCAAAGACGACCAATTCAACGTTCGGCAAACCTTGGAGCAATTGGGCTTCGACTTTGCCAATCACCCAGGTTACTTGGGTATCTGGCCAGTGTTGTTGCAGGTTTTGAACCGCGGCAACGGCATGACAAACGTCGCCAATCGCCGACAGGCGCAGAAAACAGACCGACTTCGGAGGCGCAGTGAACAGTGGCATCAAATAAGCTCTTCAATTAATGAGGCTAAATTATGCAGAGTCCACCGATAAATGTAAAATAACCGCATTCTTTTCCTCTCTTTATTGGTGTGAAGATGCCAATTTTGACGAGATCAGCCACCTTGTGTGTCAATCACTATAGCGGGAACCCAGCGTGATCAAACAGCAGCAGCTTAGCAAACATCAGACAATTTGGTATGACGACCAATGGGTCAATGAACCGTTGGCGTCGTTGTTTGACCCCGAATATTGGCAAGCCAATCAGCGGGTGATTGGCAGCGCGCAAGGGCGTGGTACCACGTGGTTTGTTCAAATGGCAGCGTTGCCAGCGGCGTTGCGTCATTATCGCCGGGGCGGCTTGTTTGGCAAATTGGTCAGTGACAGTTATTGGTTTCAAGGGTGGGAACAAACCCGCAGCTGCGCCGAATTTCAATTGCTGCATCATTTGCGTGAGCAAGGGGTGAATGTTCCGCGCCCGATTGCTGCTCGCGCCCTGCGTCGGGGCTGCGTGTATCAGGCCGATATTCTCAGTGAGAAAATCGCCAACGCGCGGGACTTGGTGGCAGTGTTACAAGACAAAGCCTTGCCTGAGGCGCTTTATCATCGCATTGGTCAACAGGTGGCGAAGCTGCACCGTGCTCAGGTCAATCACACCGATTTGAATATTCACAACATTCTGCTCGATGATCACGACCATGTGTGGATCATTGATTTTGATAAATGTGCGATTCAAGAGGGCGATGGCTGGAAAGCGGAGAATTTGGCGCGACTGCTGCGATCGTTTCGCAAAGAGCAGTTACGCGCCCATATCAAATGGCAAGACGCCGAATGGCAGGCGTTACTGGCCGGTTATCAAACCCCGATTTAATGCTTATTGTTATGCCATTGTGCAGCGATAGCCATAAACGACTGATACACCTGTTCTGCAGTGAATTTCTCATACCCGACCGATAAATCTGGGATGGATTTATCTTCCAACAGAGCGTCAATGTATGCCGTCAGGCAGCGCTCATGAGTTCATGTGAAGGTATCTAAGAGCATACTTTAATCATGGTACAGGGAAATATTGGCGACAGTGCGCGATATTGCACCTCTATTCTGCTTCACTACGTTTTGCGCGTTGATTCCCTTCTGTTGCATCAGTTGGGGGCTCGCCCAAAGCTGTTGAAGGTTATCTGCAATCTGTGGTGCATTTTCGCAAATACTCACGGCATCGTTGTCTTGTAGCATTTGCATTATTTCATTGAAATTATAATAGCTTAGACCATTGAGCAGCGGTTTTCCAAGTGCGGCGGGTTCAAGCAGATTGTGCCCGCCGACTTTCTCGCCGATTAAACTGCCGCCCATGAAGCAGATGTCGGCCGCACTGATCAGCGCCAACAGCTCTCCCATGGTATCGCCTAAGTAGATCTGAGTGCCTGGGGCTATTGAGGCGGATGAGGTTCTGCGATGCGTTGTGAAGCCGTGTTGAATGCACAAGTCGAATACGGCGTTAAATCGTTCCGGGTGACGGGGCACAAGGATCAATAGGGCATTTGGAAATTGTTTCAGCAACGCCTGATGTGCGTCGAGGAGAATGGCATCTTCGCCGTCGTGGGTGCTGGCGGCAATCCATACCGGGCGTGCTACGCCCAGTTCTGCACGTAATTGTCGCCCTTGTTCAAGTACGGTGGGGGCGATCTCAATATCAAACTTAATCGAGCCCGTCACCTGAACTTGTTCCGGTTGAAAACCCAAGCGAAGAAAACGTTGAGCATCGCTATCGTACTGACACAAAATCCGATCGACGTAGGGGCGAATCAGTTGAAAGAGTGCAGAAAACTGTTGATAGCGAAGGCAAGAACGCTCGGATAAACGCGCATTGATCACGGTGACTGGCACCGCCTGTTGATGAACGGTTTTTAAGGTATTGGGCCACAGCTCGGTTTCCACAATCAATAGTTGTGAAGGGTGGACCGCTTTCAAGAAGCGACGGACACACCACGCAAAGTCTAACGGCATGTAGCGATGTTCAACGAGATCGCCCAATTTGGTAATTTGCTCTGCGCCCGTGCTGGTGGTGGTGGTGACGACAATGGCCTGATTGGGCTGCGCTTGTTTGATGGCTTTGATCACCGGAATCGCGGCAATGGATTCACCCACGGAAACCGCATGAATCCAAATCGGTTTTTGGGCGGTCACCTTGGGGGTCATGCCCCAATGTTCTTTCCAGCGAACGCCAAACGCAGGTTTTCCCGGCTTCTTTTTGTACAGGGAATAGAGCAAAATCGGGCTCGCCAGCACCAGCAGCAGGGTATAAATCAGGCGCATATAACGTTCTACTCCTGCGCTGCGTGATCGAACTGCATTAATGCATCAATGACGCGTTGCGGTGCCAGCTCTTTCAGACACTTCAAATGGCCCAATGGACACTCGCGCTTAAAGCACGGTCTGCATTCAATTTCAGTTTGAATGATAGCTTTTTTCACGGCCAGAGGTGGGGTGTACGTTGGCGAAGTGGAGCCATATACGCCGACCACTTGGCAACCCACCGCGGCGGCCACATGCATTAACCCCGAATCATTGCTGACGACGCTCTCGCAGCAGGCCAGCATGTCGACGGCTTCGATTAAGCTGGTTTTTCCCGCCAAATCAACGAGGTGTGCTCGTTGGTCGTCGCTGAGGTCGGCCGCAATGGCTTGTGTGGTTTTGCTATCTTTCGCCGAACCAAACAGCCAAACTTGTTTCCCAGCATCGATCATCGCCGCAGCGACGGCGGCGTAATGTTCGGTTGGCCATTGCTTCGCTGGTCCAAATTCAGCGCCGGGACATAAGCCGATGATTGGGCGAGTGGCGTGAAGGGCAAACTTATCGCGCGTGTGTTGCTGAGCATCTTTGTCAATATATAGGCTTGGGCGCGGCAAGGTGTCGAGGCCGCCTAATGAGGTGGAGTCCACCATGGTGGCTTTGGGATGCGCCAAAGCAACATAACGCTCGGTCATGTATTGGAAGGATTTTTTATTTGGGCGCAAATCGTTCAGCAATCCGTAACGCATCTCACCTTTCCAACCCGTTCTGACTGGAATATCGGCAAACCAAGGAATCAGCGCAGATTTAGCGGAATTCGGCAGAACATAAGCCTGATCATATTGGCCACGCATCGATTTGCCGATGGCACGGCGACCAAGCAAGTTAAAATCACCATGCCCTAACGGCATTTCGATCGCTTGGTGGACTTCGGGCATGCGCTCCAAAATGGGTTTGCACCATGCGGGCGCCATGACATCGATGACGGCGTCGGGATGTTGTTGCTTAAGACGCGTATAGAGGCATTGAGACATCACCATGTCTCCGACCCATGAGGGGCCTATGACCAAAATTTTTTTCATATCAGTTTTGCCAAAACAGGCTGCCACGTCGGAAAAAGCCGACTAGACAAAGAAAAATAGAGGGGCGTCCCCGCCCCTGTGAACAATATTAATCGTCAAACAGACTGCTTAATGTTTCGCGGTCACGCTCAAGATTAATTGCTACCGCCGATGGATACGGGTTAGTTGCTGAGTAATCGTTGATCAGGAAACGGCGAGTATGAGGTAACCCGAACAGGCAGCGATCAACACGCACACCAAATTTCTCCAGTTCAGCTACGGTGTAATCGATCTCACTTTCCGGGCGCGATGAGGTCAGTACTAAGAATAGGCCACCATCTTTCTGCAGTTGTTTAATTTTATTAAGGTTGGATTCCAGCCCAGGCGTTTTCCAGCCGTTCTTAGCAAACTTACTGCCATTTTTAAGCAAGACACCATCAACGTCACAAAATACCGTGATGTATTTTTTGCAGTAGTGGCGGTACTCGCGCAATGTACCCCAGTCGGTGTAGTCTGCTGCTGATTTTTTCACAAACTCTTCGGTGGACATCAGCATCTTATAGATGACGTGTGAAATGTAGACTTCTTTATCGGATGAAATGGATTTAAACACGTTGCAGAAGTCATTTGCTGAAGCAAAGCTGTAGCCGCCGCAACAGAAGAAGTTACTGATCACCTCTTTCTCAACAATGTTAGAAATAATGCCCAACGAGTCAACTTCGATGTAACTTTTGTTTTTAGCATCAACCAGTTCAATGTCATTGAGATCAATTGCTGTCACGCTGTTGACTGGTTCAGGCTGACAAGAGAAGACGTTATCGCAGTCCTTGATAAAGATAGAACCTTCGATGTTTCCTTGTTTGATAGCCTGGTAAATCGTCTCTGATTGTGAAGAGGTTGGCTCATCAAGAATCACCAACTCCGGTACTACGGAAGTGCTGCGCTCAAAGCTCTCGATGACCATCTCTGCAGAAGTGTATTTTTCCAAATGTTCTTTCAGGCAGACAATCACGATTTTATCGAACACGGCCAGATCCATTTTTTCGATTGATTTCTCAATCATTAGCTTTCCGTCCGGCATAGTCAGCAACCATTTTGGTCTCATATTCGGAAAACGGGAAGAACGACCTGCGACGGGAAGGATTAACGTAAACATAATTACCTTGCTAGTTTATTCATGGATTTGACCATGACACGATTAAACCAATCGATGGTTACCTGGTCTTGGTCGTCAATGTAAGGGGCGATACGCAATAGAGTCAGGGTTTCTATTACTCGCATTTCATACCAGAACAAACGTTCCAGTGTTCTCAGGAATGAAGGATAAGCGTATTCGCAGAAAATTTCTCCTTTAATACGGATACTCTCTTTTTCTTTCCTGAAGCTCCAGCCATATTCAAAATCCTGGATCATTTTAGCGGCATCCTGCAGCGGGCTGTCTATCTCGCAGCTAAGAAAGTCAAACAGATAGAGTTGATTCTCCTCCGTTACTTTGAGGTTAGCCAGTGTTAAATCACCGTGGCACTCACCCATAGGCATGTGAAGATCGCGTTGGCAGAACTGTTCAAATTGCTCTATCTGTTGTGCAAGCTGCGGAAATATCTCGTACTTACCGTTAAGATTCGCTTTAATAGTGCTGGTCTTTTCCCGGATTGCTGATACTGGGTACGTATCATCTTCACTAGCAGCAATGCTGTTGAGCAGATAAAAGTCCAACGCAACCTTTAAGTTTTTGGCCACCGTTTTAGAACCGCGATAAGCAACTCGTTCACCACCAAGGCCTTCTATATAAGGCATGGTAATGGTCAATTGTTCAACGGACTTCTCCGTTTCGAATACAGGAATGGCTAGGATGTCAAAAGAGGGGGTGTGTAAAGACTTAAAGCGCTGCTGTTTTTGGATGCCAAGGAAATTTTTTTCAATCGCAGAGGTGATGGATTTTTCTACCAAGTAGTTTCGATCATTTTGAATGACTCGCAGTCGTGCTCCTGAGTGAGAAGCCGCTTGAATTTTCTTGTCTATATCCATACTTAAAGAGTTACCTTAAGAGTTATGACTGGTCTTTGGTATCAGGAAAATACCGCAAATTATACAGCGAATCAGCGATGGCGAAAAGGTTGCAACCTATCAAGACGTTAGCTGTATCACTTGGTGTCAATTGATGCTATGACTCGGTAACTGTTACACTACCCTTAGCTTGGCGCCATATCTTAATTAGGCGTGTTATTAGTTTAATCAGAGACAAACAATGAAAATTGCCTTTCTAGTTGGTGGGAATTATTCAACCAGCTTGTACATAGTGACACAAGATATAGTCAATCAAATGAGGCTGGCTGGGCATCAGGTTGACTATCTTTTTGTAGAAGAAAAACAGCCGAATTTGAAAGAGAATGATAAGTTTGTTCTGATTAAAGGTATCAGCAAAGAAAGTTTGAAAACTCCGGGTGGTTTTTTATTCCGTCTGCTTAAAAACATTCTCAGTCGTCATGTCTACGCCTATCTGTTCAGCGGGTATTTTTCCCGGCAGTTACAAAAAGAGCTAAGTGGCTATGACGGAGTTTTTATTCACGGAACCCTGTATCTATCTTTTCACAGGTTGAATCTGCCTCATTATTGTGTACTACACAGTTGCAAATATGAAAACTTCTTAGGGCGTTATACCGGAATAGGTAAAAACTTTTATCAACACCTTTACCAAAAAATTTACAGTGATAAAAGGCTGTTGGCCGTATCTGAGTCCGTGAAACTGGACATGATTGAAAAAATGCAAGCAACGCCGTTGAGTATTGAGACTATTTATAATGGTTTCGATTTCGAGGCTTTGCAGAAGAAAGCATCGTCAGATAAGGCGTTGCATCACAAACCTTTTATTCTTGCTGCCGGGAGACCGGACAGAACTAAACGGTTTGATGTGCTGCTAAAAGCGTATGCGAAAACGCAGCGAAGTCATGATCTGCTGATTTTTGGTGATGGACGTAAACTCAATGATATCAAGAAATTGGCGAAGTTATTAGGGATTGAACAGCAGGTTGTTTTCAAAGGATTCAGTCGTGATATCTTGCCCTATTTTAAACAGGCTAGCGCTTATATCCTAAGTTCTGATGTCGAAGGTCTGCCAACGGTTGTTGTTGAAAGTCTTGCGTTGGGAACGCCCGTTGTAGCCACGGATGTGGGTGGGGTTCGTGAGCTTCTGAATGGTGATTTAAGCCAGTGGATCGTTCCCAAAGGTGATGTAGACGCCCTAGCGCAAAAAATCGATCAGTTGTTAGCTAATCCGCCTCTTGTCGGCCCTGAAAATATCGCTTTTTTAGACTATCGCCTTATCAGCGACAAATACCTTAAATACAGTGAAAAGATGCACAATGGATTACAGTGATATCAGCGTAGTGGTTCAAGGGCCGGTACAAACCTTCAGTGATCGCCCGCAAGAGCCGAATATTACCCATAAATGTCTGGATTCGATAAGACAGCATTTACCTGGTGCACATATCATACTCTCCACTTGGCCGGAGCAGAACCTGACTGGGCTGGATTACGATACTCTGGTTATTTCTGATGATCCTGGCAGCAACAGTCGAAACTATACTCTCAAAGGCGAAGCACAACAGTACAATAACAACCGTCAGATTGTGTCATCCCGTGAAGGACTAAAGCGTGTTACAACCAAATATGCGATGAAACTGCGTAGTGATAATTTTTTGACCGGTAATGGGGTTGTACAATTACAACAACAGTATACCAAGCGTAGTGCCAAATATGCTTTCTTTAACGAGCGAGTGGTGGTGAGTGATGTTTTCACGCGTAAATACGCTAAAGGGTATCCGGTTGCCTTTCATGTTAGTGACTTTTTTTACTTCGGGCGCACTGAAGATGTATTAGCGTTGTGGAATTTCCCTTTGTTTACAGACTTCTTGCCAAGTAAAAATGAGGCGATTAACCCGGGTTTTCCTGATTTCGTTACTGACTGCACACAAGCGTTACTCTTGGCGGCATTGCAGCAGTTTGACCCAGAAATTCGGTTAGAAAGCCTGTTGGATAACAGTAAAGACAAATTGGTGTTATCGGAACAAATAATTGCCAATAACCTGATTGTTGCACCATTGGATAAGATCAACCTTGGTCTGTGCCAGAAGTTTTTGGGTCAGGCACGGGTATCAAGAACTAGTGGGCAAGTCGCTCATCTGCAGTTTTTTGAATGGCAGAAGCTGGTGAAGACATATTGCGACCCGCAACTAAAGATTGAGAACTACTGGCCAAAGAAAATCGACTTGTTTGTGAAACGTTGTTTGTATGTCTATCCAACCCGAATCCAGACCCGTATTAAGCAGAAAAAACGTAAACGTCAGGGCGAGAAAGTTACCAGAAAAATACTAGGTTAAAGCTTTGGTTTAAACGCAATAAAAAAACACCGCATTCGCGGTGTTTTTTGTCTTAGATTCAGAATCAGGATTTTTACTCTGAATCGGAAAATAGCTGGTGAGTCATACTGCATAAAGGGATAATCAGTAGCAAATACAGAAGATTCGTTTCTGCATACCAAAACGGTACATCAGTCAAGCAGGCGACAAAGTAAAGACAAACCAGCGCCAGGAGTAATGAGCTGCCAGGCAGCTGCCGGTGCTTAAGTGCATAAATCGCTGGCACGATAAGCAGCAGCAACGTTAGAATCAGACCCACAATACCCATTTTGGCTAGGTTTTCAAAAAACTGATTGTGATAGTGATCCGGATGGAACTTACCGATAGAAGGACGTAATTCACCTTGCTGAACTAGTTTTTGCAGAATCTGTTTATGCTCAGAGCCCACCCCGAACCAAAGATTGTGTTGAGCTATTTTTAACGCGGCATCCCACATCTGAAAGCGTAAACCAATTGAACTTGAATAATCGCCAATCTCTATTTTGCTGTACTCCGCTTTTGTTTTATCCAGTCTTTTGTAGATAGTGTCTTTCATCAGTATCGAAGTGGTAATCAACACGATTGCAGCGATTATCAAGAGCGTTCTATTTTGCTTGTTATTTTTCAGATGAAATACAGAAAGAATAATAATGGCACACACCAGAGCTAGCCAAAGGCCGCGGGTTTCTGACAGGACCACACAGCTCGTCGTCAGGAGAAATGTAAGTAGCGGAATGATCTTACGGGTATGAAAAAAAAGAAAAAGGCCTAAGGTCGCAACTGCGGCACAGATGGTCGCGTAAGGTATGGCATTGAGCAATCCGGTGTTTCTGATTGTGAGTTGACCATAATATAAGGTATTACTAAACAAAACAATTGAGCCAACAAACGATAGCCAGATGAAAAATCGAGTGGTGAGCAACTGATATGGGAAAAATAGCATGAGTAAGCTAGTTGCAAGGTAAACGCGCAGCATGCTGGGGCTGGAGTCCATAAAAATATCCTTGCCAACCACGTAGAGTGTCATAGCCGCAACGATAAGTAGAGCGGGGTTTTTACGGTTATTTTTAATCGTTTCCCAGCGGTAATAAGTAATACTCGCTACAATGGCAATCAGCGAGCCGATCACCATTTTTTTATCGCCTTTATCAATGATGGTCAGCGCAGTAAACACATAAAAATAGGGGAGTAAAATTAAAAATTTGAATAAAAGTTGTATATTGAGTGACATTACTTTTTATTCCGTGTGTAAGGGTTAACATCAGAATCCGGTCGTGTTTTCAGCAGTCGAAGAATCCACATATATTGTTCTGGGCGTTGTGACACATAGTTTTCAATGCATTCGTTCATCATTCGTGCGTCCTGATGTTCATCGCCGGTTGGGAAAGGCAGCTCAGGATAGAAATCCAATTCATATTGGCCAGTTTGACTGTTGAACATGGCAAACAGCGGCACGATTTTCGATTTGCTCAACGTAGAAAGGCGACCTAATCCTGCGATGGTTGCTTTTTGAGTGGCAAAAAAATCAACAAAGACGCTGTGTTCTCGCCCCAAGTCCTCATCCGGTAGGTAATAACCCAAGTAACCGTCTTTACGTACTGATTTGATGAACGGTTTGATCCCGACACTGCGATCATACACGCGACCACCGTATTGCACGCGCTGCTTATGCATCAACCAGTCAGAGACTTTATTTTTCTGGCTTTTGGCCATCGCAGAAACAGGGTGACCACGCGAAGCCAACAAGATAGCGGGAATATCGATCGCCCAGGTATGCGGGACCAGGAGAATGACATTTTCACCCCGATCTAGAACCTGTTCGACGTGCTCGAAACCCCGCAGGGTCGTATTCGCCTCTAGCCAAGCTTTGCTGCGCAGGGATGTTGAGGCAAACCCCATCAGAAACATCACGGAAGTGATGTACATCTCAACAAGGATTTTCTCGCGGTCACTATCGGACTGCTCTGGGAAACACATCCGTAAATTCACTCGTGCGCGAGTATTGGCTTTACTTTTGATGTTGACCGCGAGCTTGGCGAGGCTTTTGGCGATCAGTCGTTTGATTGCCACCGGCAGAAAACTCAATACACAGGCCACGATCACGGCCAACCAAGTTCCCCAGTAACGAGGATGCAGGAAGTTCATACTGAACTGTGGATTATAAGCGTAATCATCATGGTCATTACGTGGTGATGATGAAGAGTGTGATGACGACATAAGTGGCTCAGATTGGATTGCTTTTTTAGTAAAATTGTGACCGAGTATAGCAGTTAACTGGGTGGGAAACAGTAAGCAATGTGGTGATTCAGACAGCACAAAGTAATTTTCCGTCCGCGACTTGAGTAAATTGGGGCGGGGTTGTATTTGGATATAAAAACAGCCACCTGAGGTGGCTGTTTCATTCATCACCATAACATCCATGATGATGAATGATGGCGGTGTACCGGTGGACGTTTAATCGTTGCCAAACAAATCTCGGGTATACACTTTCGCTTCAACATCTTTCAACTCTTCGGACAAGCGGTTCGAGACAATAATGTCGGCCTCTTGTTTGAATGCTTCCAGATCGTTGACCACGCGGGAGTGGAAGAAATGCGCTTCTTTGAGTACAGGTTCGTACACAATCACTTCAATCCCTTTCGCTTTAATGCGTTTCATGATGCCCTGAATTGACGACGCGCGGAAGTTATCGGAACCCGCTTTCATGATCAATCGATAGATCCCCACAACTTTTGGTTGACGCTGAATGACCGAATCGGCAATGAAATCTTTGCGTGTACGGTTGGCATCAACAATGGCACCAATGATGTTGTTAGGCACATTTTGATAGTTGGCCAGCAGTTGCTTGGTATCTTTTGGCAGGCAGTAACCGCCGTAGCCAAAGGAAGGGTTGTTGTAGTGATTGCCGATACGAGGGTCAAGACTCACGCCTTCGATGATTTGGCGGCTATCGAGGCCATGAACTTCTGCGTAAGAGTCCAATTCATTGAAGTACGCCACACGCATGGCGAGGTATGTGTTCGAGAACAACTTCACCGCTTCTGCTTCGGTTGAGTTGGTAAACAAAACCGGAATATCTTGTTTGATGGCGCCTTCCATCAATAGGTTTGCAAACGTTTCGGCACGCTCGCTTTGTTCACCCACAATGATGCGTGAGGGGTACAAGTTGTCGTACAGCGCTTTGCCTTCACGCAGGAACTCAGGCGAGAAAATAATGTTTGAGCAGTTGAGGTCCTGTTTTAGTTTTTCGGTGTAGCCGACAGGAATCGTGGATTTAATCACCATCACCGCTTCAGGGTTGATGGCCATGACATCACGAATCACCGCTTCAACGGATGACGTGTTGAAGTAGTTGGTATTGGGATCGTAGTCGGTCGGTGTCGCGATAATCACAAATGCTGCGTCTTGATAGGCCAACGTTTTGTCGGTTGTCGCTGTGAAGTTCAGTTGCTTTTCGGTCAGAAACTGCGTGATCTCTTTATCAACAATCGGTGACTGCTGACGGTTGAGCATCTCGATCTTCTCTTCGACGATATCCAGAGCCACCACTTCGTTGTGTTGAGCGAGGAGTAAGGCATTGGACAGACCGACATAGCCTGTCCCCGCGACTGCGATTTTCATGTTGTTCTCTCTTAAAGCTTGATGACGTTGTATTGCTGATTCATTCGTTGATGATCGATAAGTATTCAGCGACGCCTTGTGCCACCGACTTAAACTCGATATCGCACCCTGCCGCGCGCAATTTGGTCAAGTCGGCTTGCGTGTATTCTTGGTATGCACCTTTGAGGTGCTCTGGGAATGGAATGGTTTCAACCTGACCTTGACCATGATGCGCAATCACGGCTTTGGCGACTTCGTTAAACGACTCGGCTTTGCCGGTGCCGCAGTTGAAAATGCCGGATTTGCCGTGTTCTAAGAACCAAAGATTCACCGCCGCAACATCGCCCACATAGACAAAATCACGTTTGAACAGTTCACTGCCCGCAAAAAGTTTTGGATTTTCGCCTGCGTTCATCTGGTTGTTCAAATGGAACGCCACCGACGCCATGGATCCTTTGTGTTGCTCACGTGGGCCGTACACATTGAAATAGCGGAAACCGGTAATTTGAGACAGCTTCTCGTGATGCTCTTCCGCATCGAGCCACAGACGGCGTACGTAATTATCAAACTGCTGCTTTGAATAGCCATAAACGTTCAGTGCACCTTCGTACTGAGGCTCTTCCACGAATGTGTCGGTTTCACCATAAGTGGCCGCAGAGGAGGCGTACAAAAACGGAATTTCTCGCTCCAAGCAGTAATGCAGCAGCTCTTTCGAATACTCGTAGTTATTGAGCATCATGTATTTGCCATCCCATTCGGTGGTGGCAGAGCATGCGCCCTCATGGAAGACGGCATCGATAGGGCCAAAGTCATCGCCGGCCATAATCTGAGTGAGGAAGTCATCGCGATCCATATAATCTGCGATTTGGAGATCCACGAGATTTTTGAACTTGCGGCCATTTTTTAGATGGTCAACAACCAGAATATCCGTGATGCCGCGCGCGTTGAGCGCCTGAACAATATTGCTGCCAATCATGCCAGCGCCACCAGTTACGATGATCATAGTCTTTCCATTTAAGCGTGAAATATGTCCCGAATATTAGCAGCAATGCGGTTTCATGGCTATTCGAGTTGTGGGCGTGGTGATGTGGCTACACAAGACAAACAGAGTTTGCAAAAATGGGGTTAATGAATCACTAACCCCACTTGAATACATCACTTATTTGGCTTCAGAAACTTGGCTTTTTCGCTCAAACCAAGGGCTACGGGCATCCGTGAGATCGTATAAGTGATACTTACGTCCCAGCATCTGACCGCCATCGCGAGTGATTGGCTGCCATACGATGTTCGCGCGGCTGGTGGATGGTTTAATGGTCATGATGTCAAACGGTACGGAAACGTAAAACCCTTTGTTGTAGCTGCCTTCACCGTATTCTTCCGTGGTTAGATCTGTGACGGTCGCAAATGCCCCGACAATGACACCGGACTTAAACTGTTTCGAGATGTCGACACGGACCCCTTTATCGCCACCGAGGAATTTACCGACACTGACTTTAAACAGGGTGTTATCGATCCACTCCCATTGTGGCGTGTAATAAGTGGTAATTTGACCGGTTGTGCCCTGGTCGAGTACGTATGCCTGACAGCTCACGTCGCCTGTACTACAGTTGCTGGCATTGTAGCCATCATAGTAGACGTACTGATCGCTATAGATGCCAAACCAAGAGTCAGGATCACGTTGAGAGATTAAGTTGGCATCCACGCCGATGGCCCAATTGCTATTCAATGGGCGATAGAGAACTTCACCGCCCACACCCGCAAACATGGTTTCTAGGTAACCCGCGTAGGCTTGGGTATACACTTGTTGCAACGGTTGCTCGAACCACGTCAGCTGCAGGTTGTTTAAACGCACAGGGTTGTCGTGAACGTAGGCGCGGAACATGGTGCGAACACGCGGCACTGCAAAGTTGGAAATGTGCGGGTTGTTCTCGACGTAATTAAATTTGTCGTAGTTATCGGCAAGATTGACGTAAATCGAACCACTGGCTTCAAGGTTGTTGGTTAACCAGACATTTGCGTTGGTATTGAAACCAATTTGATAGAGATAAAAGGACTCAGGTCCGCCAAACGATTGTTGTAGAACGGGTGAAATACCAGCACCCCAACGCTGTTTAGTTTGTGCAAGTTGCTGCCCAGAAGCTCGAGTGCTTGGTTCCGAATGCGTGGTGACATCTGACATGTTCGCACCGATATAATCGTGGTTAGCGACTTTTTTATACCCGCTCGCTGAAATTTCAGCTTCGGTTAGGTCTACACCATTGTGTTGCTCTACGATTTTATAAGTACGAATAGATTCTGGCGCATGATTGGCTAAAATCGCAGCGGCGCGATCTTGTGCCTCTTCGCGATCGCGATATTTCGTTTGTTGACCGGTAATGATTAACGTGTCGCCATCTTGACGGATGGTGTTTTTCTCATAGCCCGCATTGCTTGCAAGTTGCTCGCTGACTTCATCCCAATTCGGGTTAGCAACCGGGCGAGCCGTGACCGCCATTTTCGGCTCATCTCGCCAAATGGCCTCAATTTGATCGAAATTGGTATAGAGGTTTAGGCCAACAGTAAAGGTGTCGCCGCGTTGGTAGCTGACTTTAGCATCGCCCCAATCACCCAAACGATAGAGGACCCCGAAGTTCCATGGCGTGTGTTGTGTCATGGGCTTTCCACCCGTGACATGTGGAAAATCTTGCGAATAATCATTGGCGTCGTATTCGACTTTGAGGCGCAATGGGTCATACGGTGTTTGGTATTCGATACCACCAAACAACGCCGCCGGCCCGCGGAACCAACGGCCAGTATCAATTGAGCCGCCACTTTCTTTTGTTTCTGTGCTGCGTTCGCAGAAACGATCACTGGCTTTACAAAATGGGTTCGTGATGTTGCCACTTTGGCCAACATAGCCCCATCCCATACCGAGCGTGACGTCGAGATTGCCAAAACGTTTGGTGGCAGCAATAAACTCACCATCAAACAGCCCCGTACCGCCAATATCGCGAATACCAATCGAGGTTTCGGGGAGCCAATAGCCTTCTTCAAATAAACGCAGTTTGACGTCAATCCCTTTATCGGTATACAGGTTGTCGCCGCTGTAGTCTGGATTGGCGTTATATTGCATCTCAGGAACGCGCGTGTAGCGAATGGTGGATTCTAACCAAGGAAACAGTTGAATGGAGGTATAAAAATGTTGATAGTCATCATTCACATTGACGCCAAAATTAAACTCACCTTCAGCCGTCATTCGGCCAGAGGGCATTTGCATCAGACCCACACCACCGAAATCAGATTGAGAGGGTTTTAGCGCCACTGGGGTGAGTGTTGACGCCAACAATGCACTTGAGAATGTGCCAGAGATAAGGCCAATGCACACTGCGCTCAGTTTAAAGGCCAATGCGGTGGATGAACGTACCGAATGTGTCATAGCGCAGAACCCTCAATCATGCTGATCAGTGTGGCAATATCTTGTTCCAGTTGAACCATCTCTTGGTCGCTGGCGTTAAATCCGACGAGGAGCGCGCTACCTGGTTTCAAATGCGTGTGTGCATTATTCCAGTAGGCATAACCAACGTGAGTGATCTCACCCTCCGGAGAAATCACCCATGCATCGCTGTGATGCTTCTTATGGGGTGAGCGAGAGCGGGCGATATAATCGGCAACAGTGAAGTTGGCGTTAAATGTCATCTGTTGCTGCTCGGATAGACCAAATAACGTAATCGAATTGGGGCGCTGGGCAAGTTCAAGTTGAAATTGCCCGGGCAACAGCGGGTTGAGTTCTGGCTTCAGGCGAACGGCATCGACATCCAAGTTGAGTTTTTCTCGATAGCCGTATTGGTAACCACTGAGTTGCGTGAGTAGCTGTTTCGCTGCGATGCGATAGGTCTCGTTGTTTAACAACGCGCTTAATCGCGCTTTCACGCCGGCATAGAGTTCTTGAGCTTTATCGGCTTTCGCTTTAGAAAACAAGCGATAGCCTTCGTGATAAGTGTTTAGATGATTTGTTTGATTGGCTTGTTGTTGGGCATCGAGCAAGACGCGATCCAGCCGAACCGATTGGTTGTATTGTAAAATCACCTGTTGCATCGGTAAGGTCACGGTCGTCGGGGTATTCGCCCATGCAGAAGTGCTGCTAACGCTGGTTAAGCATAATAACAGCCAAGTTGGAATGGTTTTGGTCATTATTTCCCTTCCACATATGGTTTCAGAATATCCATTTCGATTTGACCCATTTGTGGGCCAATGTGCTGGATACTTTTGAGTACCCAGCCTTCTTTACTCACCCAATAGTGATTTTGAATGCTGGTCGTAAGTTCTGGGTAGGACACCGTTTCCTGCCAGTGATCCAAGGTTTCTCGCCAAAGTTCAGAGGTGACTTTATCGCGGCTCAGTTTGGTGGTCGAAACGTTGGCGATATAACCGTACTGATTGCCCGCTTGCCAGTCGTAGTAAGTCTGCCAATTTGAAGCGGAATCCCACGTTTGCATTGCGCTGTCTCGATGAGCCAAATTATGCACCGGGAAATTGATTGTTTTAACGATTCGTCCTTGTTCCGTCACGATCATGGCGTGATCTTGAGAAATCCATTTGAGTTGAGTTTGGCCAGTGGCAGGATTGTTCTCGGCATAAGCCAATACCATAAAGACTTTAGGGCCGTTATTGAGTCTCACGTAGGCACTGGCGAAAGGGATATCGGCAATTTGCTTGGCACTGAGTTCAACATCGTCAATGCCCCAAAAAGCTTCTTTGAGGGTTTCGTTGACACTGGAAATTCTTTGCGAACAACCAGTTAACAGTACAACACTTAATATCATCGTTGCACTGCCTAAATTACGCCATCCTAACGTTGGAATCATTGTTTAAACAGCCTTGTTTATCATGTTGGGTTATGTTTTTTAGCCACTTAGATTAACAGTCTTAATCAGAGTCAGCAATCTTAGCTAGGTTCTTAAATCGTTAATTTTTAGAAAGAACATGAGTTGCTCATATAAAAAAAAGACCAACAAAAAGTTGGTCTTTTCTAAGCTCAAATAGGAGAAAAACCCTTGTGGATTTAGTCTCTTCGCTGATTAGTTAGTGCCTGTTGTACCTGTTGTACCGTCACTGCTGTTGCTTTCAGAAACAGCAACAGCGGCGGTGACCACCACAGCTGTACCAATAGCAACACCAGAAGCGGTCACACCGCCAACCGCTGCGCCAGTTGCAGCGCCACCAGCGGCACCGCCACTAGAAGCGGCGGCAGCTGCACCTTCTTCACCGGCAGCGAATACTGACGTTGAAGCACCTAGCGCAACTAGCATTGCTAATGCGATATTTTTCATAGATAGTCCTTAATATACAAATTTAAACATCGATGTTTGAAGTGTGTATTGCACTTCGATTCTCATTGTAGATACAAATTGTTTGTAAAGTAAACGGTGAGATGTTGTTAAAAAGAGATAACTTGAGATGCACTCATCCTTAACTCAAATTTTCACAGAGAAAATGACGACAATAAATTGTCATCTTAACAACGATGTGCATAATAAACGCCCGAAGAATTAAGGTGGCAAAATAGCCGCTTGAACTAAAAACAACGTCAAATAGCTCGTTAGTCACGTTTTGTATGAAAATCGTGAGCGCAATGTGGTCAGCGCTAACACCAAAGGGCGGTAGCGTCTAAAGTTTTGGTATAAAACCACATTTATTACGGTTGATTATTTTCTTTTTTATCAAAGAACGTACTATAACAAACTAACTTGCCGATACGGCTCGGGTTGGAATCTGGCAAACGATATAGTTAAACGTTAAGGAACGAGCCTTTAACTATATCGAAATCAAAGAGGCACAAGGCCGCATCGGTCTCGTGAATGCTTGGTTGAATTTTCCCAGAGATTACAAGAACAAGAGTGAACTTGTTCATAACAAAAATTGGCTTACATGGAACTGAAAAAAAAACTCCTTATCGCGGTATTGCTGCCGACGATTCTTGCCGGGTGCACCATCGTGCCCGGATCGCACATTTCTTCAAATGGTAAAAATGTTGTTCAATCAAATCCTGAACAGGACGACAACATCTCTGACCAAGTCAATATCTATCCATTAGATGCTCACTCTGTCGTTCGTTATCAGACGCATCCGGATTTCCGTTCACGCGCAAATTCTGATCTTGATGCATTAATTGCGTCTTATGAGTATAAGGTTGGTCCTGGAGACATTCTCAATGTGACTATCTGGGATCACCCTGAATTGACGATTCCTGCGGGCTCTTATCGTAGTGCGTCCGAAGCGGGCAACTGGGTTCATTCCGATGGTTCCATCTTTTATCCTTACATCGGTACCGTTGCCGTCGCTGGAAAAACAGTACGCGAAATTCGCGCTGTCATTTCTGAACGTCTCTCCAAGTACATCGAAAGCCCTCAAGTTGATGTCAGCATAGCCGCCTTTCGTTCGCAAAAAGCTTATGTGACCGGAGAAGTCTCTAGCCCCGGGAAACAAGCAATCACTAATATCCCTCTGACGATTTTAGATGCGATAAACAATGCTGGCGGTCTAGCGGCTGATGCCGATTGGCGTAATGTCACCTTGACTCGCAACGGTGAAGAGCAACACATTTCGTTGTACGCCTTGATGCAGCGTGGTGATCTCACTCAGAACCGATTACTGCAAGCGGGCGATATCATTCACGTGCCGCGTAATGATAGTCAGAAAGTGTTTGTGATGGGCGAAGTCAACGACCCTAAAATGTTAAAAATTGACCGTTCTGGCATGAGTTTGACCGAAGCCCTGAGCAGTGTTGGTGGTATCAATCAGCTTTCTGCCGATGCAACAGGTGTGTTCGTTATCAGAACCTCGAACGATAAATCTGAACGCATTGCTGATATTTACCAACTGAATATTAAAGACGCGTCTGCTTTAGTGGTTGGGACGGAATTCGAAATTCAACCTTATGACATCGTGTACGTCACTGCTGCACCGTTGACGCGTTGGAATCGCGTAGTCAGCCAGTTGGTGCCAACCATTTCCGGATTTAATGATCTCACTGAAGGCGTTCTACGCGTACGCAATTGGCCGTAGAAAGGTGAATTAGATGTTTAATAATATTTTGGTTGTGTGTGTGGGCAACATCTGCCGTTCGCCCAGTGGTGAACGAGTTTTGCAAACGTTGTTACCCAACAAGCACATTGCTTCTGCCGGCATTGGCGCAGAAAAGAGCCGTTTAGTCGGTAAGCCAGCTGATGAAATGGCAACGCAAGTGGCAGATGAACATGGGGTGGATTTGAGTAACCATCATGCTCAGCAACTCACCAGCGCTTTATGTGGTCAATATGATTTAATTTTAGTGATGGAAAAAGGGCATCTCGAAGCACTCACGGAGATTGCGCCTGAAGCGCGCGGTAAAACAATGTTGTTTGGTCAATGGATAGGGCAAAAAGAAATTCCAGATCCTTATCGGCAAAGTAAAGAAGCGTTTGATTATGCCTATAGCTTAATTGAACAGGCCGCGCAAGCATGGGCAAAAAAACTTTGATATAGCGTTGATACCATCGCGACATCACACGGATTTTTATTTTTTCAATTTTCCCGGAAGCTCCCAGGATACGACAATACAATGACAACACAAGCAACCCGATCTTCAGTCGATAGCCAATCAGATGAAATCGATTTAGGCAAACTCTTTGGCATTCTGCTAGATGCCAAATGGATCATCATCATCACGACCTTTGTTTTTGCTGTGCTGGGTGTGGCGTTTGCGCTGCTGTCTACGCCGATTTACAAAGCGGATGCCTTGATTCAGATAGAGCAAAAAAGTTCTGGTGGTATTGGTTCATTAGTTGGTGATATGGGGGAATTGTTTTCTTCTGAGTCATCCGCAACCACTGAAATTGAGATTATCCATTCTCGAATGATTTTAGGGGATACGGTTGATAAGTTTAACCTAACAACCGTCGTGACCCCTGAATATATCCCACTGCTTGGAAAGGGAATTGCGCGTTTAACGGGTGAACGCAATGCTGTGAACGTGAGCCGTTTTACTATTCCTCGCTATGCGGAAGACGATCAGTTTTCAATCGTTGTGCTGGATAGCCGTGCTCAATCCTATCAACTACTTCGTAATGACAAGTTAGTCCTTGAAGGGCAAGTGGGAGAACTGGCTAAAAACGATGGTGTTGAATTATTTGTCACGGATTTGAACGCGAAAGATGGTTTTGAATTTTCGATTCATAAACGCAGTCATCTTGATGCCATTGAATGGTTGAAGCAAAACTTATCTGTGAGCGAACGAGGAAAGCAAACCGGTATTTTGGAACTCAGTTTTACGGGTGAAAACAGAGGTGAAATTACAGGGATACTCAATGACATTGCGCAAAACTATTTTCTACAAAATGTTGAGCGCAAATCAGCAGAGGCTGAAAAAAGCTTAGCGTTTCTGAAAGACAATCTGCCAAATGTCAAACACAGCCTTACAAAAGCGGAAGACATTTTAAATGCATTCCGTCAAAAAAATGATTCCATCGATTTGGGGTTGGAAGCGCAATCGACACTTAAAGTGATGGTTGAGCTAGAAGCACAGTTGAACGAGTTAACCTTCAAAGAAAGTGAAATCAGCCAACGATTTACGAAGGATCACCCTGCATACCGTTCACTGTTAGATAAACGAGCTACGTTATTAAAAGAACAAGAACGTTTAAATCAACAAATTCAGAAAATGCCGAAAACGCAACGTGAAGTGCTGCGCATGACTCGTGATGTGGAAGTGAACCAGCAAATCTATGTGCAACTGCTGAACAAAGTACAAGAGCTCTCGATTGTTAAAGCGGGCACCGTGGGCAATGTGCGGATATTGGATCGCGCGGAATCATACGCGGCCCCCGTGAAACCTAAGAAAGCGTTAATTGTAGTGTTGGCGACGCTACTTGGCGGCATGTTGAGTGTCGCTTTTGTTTTAGTGAAAGCTGCGTTACATCGTGGTGTGGAAAACCCGGATGACATTGAACAAATTGGCCTTTCTGTTTATGCCAGCGTGCCTAAATCGAATCTACAGCTTGAATTGTTTAACAAACTCAAGCGCCATCGCAAACAGAATCAAGAAATGACACTGCTTGCTGAATCCAACCCCGCTGATCTTTCCGTCGAAGCGCTACGCGGCTTACGTACGAGCCTTCACTTTGCCATGATGGAAGCGAAGAATAATGTGTTGATGATCTCTGGCCCTGCACCGGGGATTGGTAAATCCTTTGTGTCGACTAACTTTGCTGCGGTAGCGGCTAAAACGGGTCAAAAGGTATTGCTGATAGATGCCGACATGCGTAAAGGTTACCTGCAGCAACCCTTTGGTTTAGCATGGGAAAATGGATTGTCTGATTTTTTAAGTGGCAAGATAGACTTAAATCAGGCAGTTAAGAGCACTCAAGTTGACAATCTAGACATCATGACGCGTGGTCAAGTGCCACCAAATCCATCAGAGTTACTCATGCATCCACGTTTTAAAGAGTTAATGGAATGGGTGAGCGAACACTACGATTTGGTGATTATCGACACTCCGCCAGTGCTTGCAGTGACCGACCCAAGTATCGTAGGTGCATTGGCTGGCACGACGCTGATGGTGGCACGCTTTGGTATGAACACAGTCAAAGAGATTGATGTTGCTCGAAACCGCTTTGAGCAAGCGGGCATTGAAGTCAAAGGTGTGATTTTGAACGCTACTGAGAAGAAAGCATCTAGTTATTACGGTTACGGCTACTACAACTATTCGTACAAAAGTGATAGCTGAGATTATAAAGAAGAAATGAGCCAGTCAGAATCTGAAAAGAATAACACAGTGATTGTCCCGTTAGATTTTCGTCCTAATGGGGCGCTTTTGTGTAATTCGAGGTAACTAAAT